>DQVJ01000280.1 GCA_015661795.1 Sulfurovum sp. | reverse complement strand
TTTGGAGCAGTAAGTCAAGAATGTGTATCTCAAATGCTTACAGGAATTCAAAAAATGGCAAACAGTGATTATGCTCTTGCTGTCTCAGGCATAGCTGGACCCACAGGAGGAACAAAAGACAAACCAGTGGGCACCGTCTATATAGGTTTATTAACCCCATCTACACAAGAAGTATTTCAATGCTTCTTTCAAGGAGGAAGAGAGCACATTCAGGAACAATCTACAGCCTATGCAATTGCCAGATTGGCAGAAGTTTTAGATATTTAAAATATTTCTCTATAAACCTCTTGACAATAAAGAGACTCTTGGCTATAATTCCGTCCACTTATTCAAGTAATAAGGATGTTAAATATGACCTTTTAGCTCAGTTGGTAGAGCAACTCCCTTTTAAGGAGTGGGCCCATGGTTCGAATCCATGAAGGGTCACCATTTTTACAATTTATAGTGTTATGTGCGGTGGTAGTTCAGTTGGTTAGAATACCTGCCTGTCACGCAGGGGGTCGCGAGTTCGAGTCTCGTCCACCGCGCCAGTGTGACCTTTTAGCTCAGTTGGTAGAGCAACTCCCTTTTAAGGAGTGGGCCCATGGTTCGAATCCATGAAGGGTCACCACTATAAAACGATGTTACGGTCGCTTAGCTCAGTTGGTAGAGCGCTACCCTTACAAGGTAGATGTCATAAGTTCGAGTCTTATAGCGACCACCATTATTAACAAATAACTGTTTATCGGTATCTGATGACCCTTTCATCTAGTGGCCAAGGATATTACGTTTTCAACGTAAAAACAGAGGTTCAAATCCTTTAGGGGTCGCCAAAGTTTAATACGGTATAATCACAGTTCAATATACGGTCGCTTAGCTCAGTTGGTAGAGCGCTACCCTTACAAGGTAGATGTCATAAGTTCGAGTCTTATAGCGACCACCATGACATTCGTGTCACACATTAACAAAAAAGATAATATCTTTTTTAAAGCACTAGTGCGAAAGCTGTCTGCTGAAGACAACACAGCGTTAGCGTAAGTAAAGATGAATTTTATTCATTTTACGTTCTTATTGGTATGCGGTGGTAGTTCAGTTGGTTAGAATACCTGCCTGTCACGCAGGGGGTCGCGAGTTCGAGTCTCGTCCACCGCGCCATTTATTTTCAACAATCATTTTTATTTTCGATTATAAGTTATCTTTTATGAGGATAGTTCTGTCTTTTCGTAGTGTGTTGTGCCCCTTACAACACCTTTTTAATTCAAATATTTGTGCTAATCATTGGCTTTATTATCTGCCAATTATCGGTGTTGTCAGGAGACAACACCCTACAGAAAACCTATAATTTTTTAAGGGTCTAGACTATTACAATTATTTTCATCCTCTCAAGCGAATCCGAACACTCTCCTCATGTGCAGTCAACCCCTCAGTATTCGCAATCAACGCACACTGCTCTCCTATCTCTTCCATTCCTTTTTTAGACATAGAAATAATAGAAGACTTCTTCAAGAAATTATCTACAGACAGTGGTGAGTAAAACTTAGCCGTTCCACCTGTAGGAAGTGTATGGTTAGGCCCCGCTACATAGTCACCTATAGGCTCAGGTGTGTTCTCACCTAAGAAGATGGCTCCTGCGTGTTTAATGTCATCTAATAGTGCCATAGGGTCTTTCGTGATGACTTCTAAATGTTCTGGTGCTATCTCATTCATGAGGTTTATCGCTTCTTTCATCGTAGATGTTACGATAATGGCACCACGTTCTTCTATAGACTTTCTAGCTATCTCTTCACGGCTTAGCGTAGTGAGAAACTCTTCTACCTTGTCACTCACTCTATTGGCCAAGTCTGCATCTGTGGTGATGAGTATGGAGCTTGCCATTTCGTCGTGTTCTGCTTGGCTAAGTAAGTCAATGGCTATGTAGTCTTCTCTTGCTGTCTCATCTGCCAGTATACCTATCTCTGAAGGGCCTGCTATCATGTCTATATTTACTTCACCATAGACTAACTTCTTAGCAGTAGCTACAAATATATTACCAGGTCCTGTGATGACATCTACTTTAGGGATAGTCTCCGTTCCATACGCCATCGCAGCTATAGCAGATGCTCCACCTACACGAAAAACTTTTGTGACTTTACAAAGGTGACATGCAGCAAGAAGTAGTTCATTGAGTTCATTGTCAGGAGCTGGGGTACAAACAACTATCTCTTCCACACCTGCAACTTGAGCTGGTATGACATTCATGAGTAGCGAAGAGGGATATGCTGCTTTTCCCCCCGGAATATAAAGCCCTGCACAATCAACAGCAGTCACTTTTTGCCCCAAAATAGTCCCATTTTCTTCTGTATCCATCCACGTTTTAGGCATAAGTTTTTGATGGTACGACTCTATGCGGTCATAGGCTAAATGTAATGCATCACGAAGTGTAGGATCTATATTATCATACGCCTTTGCCATATCGTCAGTGCTTACAAGAAGTTCTGCATCAACTTTTGGTTCCCATCTATCAAACTTTGCAATTTGAGCTTTAAGTGCAGTGTTACCCTCAGTTTGTATCTCTTTTAATAGACCTGAAACAATGTTTGTCACACCTTCTATGTCCATCTTACCACGTGCTAAAAGCTCATTGAAATTTGCTTCAAAAGTATCGTCATTACTGTAAAATATTTTCATTTTCTAACTCTTCTTTGTTATATTTTCGTTCATATCTAGGGAGCATACTCTCATTACCTAACACACCGCCTTGATGTATATAGAGTGTAGGCTGACATATAACTTCACGATGTGCTAACAGTGTTCGCCATCCCAAAGGGTCATAGAGTAGATCAAAAATCACTCCCGTTTGCTGTTGTAATTTTAGCCAAATTTTGTAATTTTCTCTATAAAGTTTTCCAAAATGATGCTTTTTAGATAAAGTCAAAATCTTTGGATGATTTTTTTCATTTGTGTCAAGTTCTAGAAACTGTTTTTTCAAATATGTACTATCCCCTACACAGGGATTTGTATGGACAGTATTAAGTGGTAAATATTTTTGTAAAAACAGTGCTGTTGTTCCTGTCCCTGAGGGTAAAAATATATTTAAGTGCTTAATATTTTTTGATTTTTGCCACTGTATAATTTCATTGGCTAAAATTTTTATACCATAGGCAGCCTCTTTTTGTCGTCCACCTTCTTCTATGAACAAAGTATTTTTCCCAAAGTTCTCTATATCATCTACTTTTTGTTCCTGAATATGCATTCCATTTTTAAGTGCTGCCTTATAATTTCCATGGGGATTTTCTTTCAAATATCCTGCTATATGTTCCACATAATATTTAAATCTCCATCCTTTCATTAAAGCAAGTACAGAAAGAGAATACATAGCATTAGACTGTGCAGAACCATATGAGACCAGTGTAGATATATCGGGAAAATCATTTTCTAAAAAGTAGTGAAATTTACGGGCTTTATTACCAGTGAAATCTGGATGAAGGAAGTCATCTCTCTTTAAATAAAAAGAGTGTCCTTCAAAGGTAATAGTATCTATAGGCGAAGGTTTAATTACGTCCAACACAATTTAAATCATTAAATGCTTGTTCAAGTCTGGCTATCATAGAAACTTCAGCAGCACGTATCCATTTACGTGGGTCATAGTGAGATTTATTGGGCTTATCTTCACCTTCTGGATTACCTATTTGACCCTGAAGATAGTCTTTATGCTCATTGACATAATGTCTTACACCATCCCAAAACGCCCACTGGGTATCTGTGTCTATATTCATCTTGATTGCACCATAACTGATAGCTTCGCGAATATCAGACAATTCAGAACCTGAACCACCATGGAATACAAAATCTACAGGCTTAACAGAAGTATTATATTTCTCTTCAATATATTTTTGAGAGTTATCGAGTATCTTGGGTGTTAAGCTTACATTTCCAGGTTTATATACGCCATGCACATTACCAAAGGATGCTGCAATAGTAAAATTAGGAGAGACTTTCATCAACTCTTCATAGGCATAGGCCACTTCTTCAGGCTGCGTATAGAGTAGTGAATTATCAATATCAGTATTGTCAACACCATCTTCTTCTCCACCTGTTACACCTAATTCTATTTCCAAAGTCATACCCATTTTACTCATGCGTTCAAGATATATCTTACACGTGGCAATATTCTCTTCAATAGGCTCTTCTGATAGGTCTATCATATGTGATGAAAACAAAGGTACACCATGTATCTTAAAATGTGCTTCACTTGCATCTAAAAGAGCGTCAATCCATGGCAATAATTTTCTTGCAGCATGATCAGTATGAAGCACTACAGGTACACCATATGCTTCTGCAACAGTATACACATGTTTCGCACCAGATATCGCCCCTAAAACAGCTGCTTTATCCGAGGGTAAACCTTTGCCAGCGTAGTATGCTGCTCCACCATTAGAAAACTGAATAATCACAGGGGAGTTTACTTTTTTTGCTGCTTCAAGTACAGCATTGATAGAAGAAGTACTTACAACATTCACCGCAGGTAAAGCAAATCCTTCATCTTTAGCTACTTGAAATAGTTTTTGAAGGTTATTCCCTGTCACTACACCTACATTGACCATATCTAATACTTTTGTAGACATTTAAAACTTCCTCTTAAAATATTATTTTATTTTTATATTTGCTTTTTTCATCAATCCACTTACAACTTCTTCTTGTGCAAGTTGAATTTTAATACTTTGTTTTGCTTTGTCAAATGGTGGTATTTTTTGTTTACTTTTTGCCGCTTGTGCTGCTTTCTTCATTTTCTCATAAGCATTTTTAGCCATTTTATCTGAAATACTCATTTTTGACATTCTTTTTTGCATCCAGAAACCAGCTATTGCTGCTTCTTTTTCTTTTTTTGTTAACTCTTTTTTTGCAGCTTCTGATACTAGTTTTGAAGGTGCCATCATTTGAATAAGTTTTGTCTTGCCTTCTTTTGGAAGTTTAGCCCATGTCATTTTACCTTTGGTAAGTGTTTCAAGTGCTTTATCTGCTTCTGCAACTGTAATTTCCATACCATTGACTGTAGCAGCTGTGGCAGCCATGGCAGTTGTAGTTCCCAATACAAATACCAGCCCCAATGCTGTTATTAATTTTATCATGTTGTTTCCTTTTTATGTTGTGTTTGATTCATATCATTTAGAGAATTATTTACGTCAAGAGGTCTAACTGCTTCATAATGTATCTCAATATTAGCATCCTTCATCAGTCTTTCCATCATTTTTTTCTCAAATATTTCATTCTTGAGTACATCACCTATACTAATATATGGAGGGATTTCTGCATTAGGGTTTGCAGCTAAAGCTTTTTCTTTTTTTGCTTCATATAATGCTAACATTTCTTCACTACTTACATCAATATTTTCTCTTTGCTTTCTAATCCATAATTGTTTTAATGCTGCATCTTTTTCTTCAGCTGTTAAATTTTTATCAGCTATATCAGTTATAACAATGGGTCTTGCTAAATCTCCTATAAGTATTTTACGTTGCTTATTATCAAGTTTATCAAAATCCTTTGCTCTACCTGATGAGACTGTCTTTAAAAAATCATCCGCTTCTTTTTTCGTAATAGATATACCATTTACAGTTGCTACCACTGCTGTAGCTGGTCTACTTTTAACATTTTTAAGTGTATGTATTTTAACCAATTCTTTGATAACTAATTTTTGCTGTTTTTTAGGAAGTCTGTCAAAATCATCTACTTTCCCTTTGGTAACATTTTTCAAAAAAGCATCTGCTTCACTTTTACGGATTTTATATCCCTTCTGTGTTGAGATGATTGTGTTAGGAGGTCTTGATTGTGCCAAAGTATTTTGTTTGGCTTGAGGTTTTGTTTTTCCGCTAATACTGATACCATCTAGATTTACCATGCCTGGTGTGTCATTTTCATTTAAAATGTTTGTCAGGGAATTTTTAAGGGCATCAGCAGTTATAGGAGAAACAGCAATGAACGCTATAAATCCTATAACTTTTAAAGTTTTCTTCATACTACTCTTTCTATTTTCAATAAAGTTAAAATTATTTTTTTGTACTGTTTACATCAGACGATGCATCTACAATCGATGCTTTACTTTTAAGTTCTTTCGCTATTTCTGCGATTTTTCCAGCAAAATGCTTTTGTTTAAGCGACAAAATAATTTTATCTTTCACTTGATCATATGATGTTGGTTTTGCAGCTGTTTTTCCTTCAAGATAAATAACATGATATCCAAATTGTGTTTTTACAGGTGTCGTTGTAATCTCACCTACATTAAGCGCCCATACTGCTTTAGAAAATTCTGGAACCATTTGACCTTTACTGAATGAACCCAAATCTCCACCTTTTGGTCCTGAAGGTCCTGTAGATTTTGATTTTGCCAGTTCTATAAATTTACTTTTAAGTGCATCACCTTTTAAAGCTTTTAGTTCAGCGATGATTTCTTTTGCATCTTTTTCTTCTTTTACTAAAATATGTCTTGCATGAACAGATTCTTTTTGCATAAACTTATCTGCATTTTTATCGTAAAACTCTTTGGCTTCACTGTCACTTACAACTGCATTATCCATCTGCGTTTTCATCCACATATTGACAAGAAGTTCTTCTTTAATTTTTTCCATATTTCTTTTAAACTCTGGCTTTTTATCAATACCTTCTTTTCTTGCAAGTTCTGTAAAAAGTGCTTTTTCTATAAGTCTATCTTTTATCATTGCTTGTTGTTTGCTGTCTAGTTGCGAAAAATGTGCTTGAGGAGAAGAAGCGTTTACAAATGCTTCTGCATCTTGTTTTGTAATATTTTTACCATTAACTGTTACTAAAATATCAGATGCAGTAAGAGCTGTTGCCATCATTGCAACTGTAAGAAGTGACGTTTTTGCGAATTTTAACATTTTAAAATATCCTTTTTATGATTATAAATTATAGACAGAATTATATCTCTCTTGGGTAAATCGTTGATTAATATGATAATATTTTATTATTATTCCATTTAGAGCAAGGTAAAAACATGGCAAAAGTCAAAAAAGCGACAAAAAAAGAGATAGCTGAAATAAAAAAAATCTTTCTTGAAAACTATCCAGACTCTGTGACTGAACTTGAATACAAAAACCTTTTTGAACTCCTCATCGCAGTCATGCTCTCTGCACAGTGTACTGACAAACGTGTCAACATTATTACTCCTGCTCTCTTTGAAGCATATCCTGATCCTATTAGTCTTGCCAATGCTGACTTAGATACAGTCAAGTCATATATTAATACCTGTTCCTTTTTTAACAACAAAGCAAAAAATCTCATCAAGATGGCGCAATCTGTAGTCGAAAACTATAACAATGAAATACCTTTAGAACGTGATGAACTTGTGAAACTCGCTGGTGTCGGGCAAAAAACTGCCAATGTGGTAATGATAGAATACGCAGGAGCGAACCTGATGGCTGTAGATACCCATGTCTATAGAGTAGCACATCGCCTTGGGCTTAGCGATGCTAAAACAGCTATAAAATGTGAAGAAGAACTTAGTAAAAAATTTAAAACAGACCTACATTTACTCCATCAGGCGATGGTACTCTTTGGGCGTTACAAATGTAAAGCCGTCAAACCAGACTGTGCAGAGTGTTTCATGGAAACACACTGTAAGACCACGCAAACATTTAAAGTCTAATGTTCATCATGTGAACGTCTATGGTATCGCTCTACTACCTCAGGATCATGATGCAGATTAATCTTAGCATCCTCTTTTCCTTCATAATCTATACGTGAGAGCACATAACGTATGGACTCCAGTCTTGCTTTCTTCTTATCATTACTGTCCACGATAATCCATGGCGCAAAACCAGTATGTGTCCGAGAAAACATCTCTTCTTTATAGTAAGTTACTTTATCCCACATCTCTTGTGCTTTTTGATCTACAGGACTTAGTTTCCAGTGTTTTAGAGGGTTTGTCATACGTTCTTTAAATCTTCTTTGCTGGTTTTCTTTAGTGATAGAAAACCAAAACTTGATTAAGATAATACCATCATCCATAATCGCATGTTCTATCTCTGGTACTTCTTTCATAAACTTTTCATACTGTTCTGGCGTACAAAAATCAAATACAGGCTCTACAATAGCACGGTTATACCATGATCTGTCAAAAAAAGTGATTTCTCCTGGATTAGGTAAATGCTGGAAATATCGTTGAAAATAAAACTGCCCTGTCTCTACCTCTGTAGGTTTTTGTAATGCTACAACCCTAAATTTCCTAGGATTAAGATACTGGGTAAAACGTTTGATAGCGCCACCTTTACCCGCTGCGTCACGCCCTTCAAAAATGATCATCACACGTTTGTTGTTTTCATACACCCAGTTTTGAAGCTTGATTAACTCTACCTGCAAAGATTTAAGTTCATTTTCATACTCTACATTATGAGTGATTTTTGCTAGTTTCTTTTTGCTCATAAGCTGTGTAAGACCACTTTTGGTTTTTAACAAATGGATATTCTGTTCTAACTCTTTAAGTATCTTCTTTGCTTTCTTGTCTTCAATATTTTTATGGAGGTATTCTAAGTCTTGAAATATCGTTTTCATTATTCTCCTTGTTTTTCTATATACTTATATTTTACTCCTACTCATTTTAAAAAACCTTGAAATGTATCAATATGTCAAACTCTGTCGATAATTCCCAGTAAAACTTTATACGTCTTCTCTACTGAAGTCAAATCTACTTCTTCTCTGGTCGAGTGAGGATAACGTATAGTAGGTCCAATAGATGCAAATTTCATATCAGGGTACTTCTGAGCGATAACACCGCACTCAAGCCCAGCATGGATTGCCATCATTTTTGTTTTACCAAAAACAGCCTTCATCTCTTCACTCACAATATCTGTAAACGTTGAAATATCGGGTTTCCATGCTGGGTATTTGTCTTCAACTTTGACAGAAAAACCATAAAACTCAAATAATTTTGCTGTAGATTCTGTTACATAGTCTAGAGCTTCCACAGTCATGGCACGGGCTGAGACATCTATCTGTACACCACCTTTTTCATCTGATGTAATGATAGCCAAATTGATACTGCTGCTTGGGATATTAAACGCATCATTCATGCCCAGTACACCATGCTGAAACACATCTATAAATTTGATAATCTTATCACCCTCTTTGAATACTTTTGGTGATTCATTGAGTATACGTACTTTTACATCACCTGTATTTTCTAATATTTTTTCACTCCTTACAACAGCCACGGCATTAGCGGGGATGGAGTTACGCCGTTCTCCTCCATAAATACTTGCTAACTTTGTCACATCATTTTCAACTAAGTACTTACCAAGTATTTTTATAGCTGATGAAATACCTTTATCAATATCTACACCCGAGTGTCCTCCTACAAGCCCTTTTACTGCTACTTCATAACAAGTACCTGTTCCTTCTATGTAACTGTCTACTTTATTGGCGATAAGATCTGCTCCCCCCGCACAGCCTATGTAGACTTCTGCTTCATCTTCGCTGTCTAGGTTGAGCATATACTTGGCTTTTAACTCAAAGGCCACTTCATTGGCTCCAATGAGTCCTATCTCCTCATCTGCTGTGAGCAAAAACTCTAAGTCCAAACCCTCATCCATGTTTTGCATCATCATGGCTATTGCCATACCATTATCTGCGCCAAGTGAAGAGTCTTTGGCTCTCATGATGCCCTCTTCTATATAGGTTTCAAGAAGAGGTGCTTTGCCCATACATACCATATCATAGTGGGCTTGTAGGCATAGTGTGGGATTGCCTTTATGTATATAGATGTTCTTTACCTCATCTACCTCTACATCATAACCTCTATTTTTTGCAAAATCTACTAAAAATGCTAAGAGCTTATCTGCTTCTTTAGAGCAGTGAGGTATTTGTGTGATGGTTTGAAAATGGTCTATGATAGCTGACATAAAAAAAGTCCTGTTTTTTATGTGATTGTACTATAATTTGGAAAAAAAGAGACATATATGGAACACTTCTTCATCTGCCCTTACTGCTGGGAACAAATCTCTATGATACTTGACAACACAGAAGAGACAAGTGGCTACCAAGATAACTATATAGAAGACTGCGAAGTATGCTGTAGACCTATAGAGTTACACTTTAGATTTTCAGGAGAAAATCTTGTGCATTTTGATGCCAAAGTTATGGAAGGCATCTAATCTCCAACAAATGCAAAACGCTGAACCATCACCCCCTCTACCTCAATATTCTCGATAAACATCTCATAAGGTCGAACCCAAAGACTCTTATCACCATACAAAGTCTTATACACTACCATCCATTCCTCAGTCTCAGAATGACGAGCTGTCATCAACACCTCATATATATTGCCTTTATAATGTTTGTATCGTCCAATTTTAAGTTCCATATCTAACATCCATTTTTAGTGTTATAATATACTATGTACTATTTCAAAAGGATAAGAAATGAAAAAATGGCGTTTAGACTTTAGGATTTGGCATTGGGTACATGCTTTTGTAGTCTTGGGATTGATGGGAACAGTATTTTTACGTAAAACCTTTTTATCTTGGAGGGCCAACTCTGAAATACTCACTCATAAACTAGCCGAAATAGACCTCAGCGTCACAGAAGCACAAGCCAAAGTACTTGCCAAAGCCATACGAGCACCTATGTGGGAATGGCATATACTTTTGGGGTATGCACTCGTTGCCCTACTTCTATGGAGAATCGTCCTCTTTTTTACCCAAAGTGGCTCAGTGAACTACAAACATTTCAAAGTAAAAAGTTTACATAAGAAACTGGTATCACTTGGCTATATAGGTATCTATACATTACTTACTTTCATGGCAATTTCAGGACTCACCATGCACTTCTATGAAACCCTAGGACTTACCAAAGAACTCGCACATGACATTAAAGAAGTACATGAATTTGTATTTTTCTATGGGGTTCTTGTTTTTGTACCTTTGCACATAGTGGGTGTTGTCGTAGCGGATGTTACCGAGGAGCAAGGGCTTATTTCTAATATGATACATGGGAAGGGGAAATCGTAAGGTAGAAGGGATAAAGATTGGAATTTATATAAATCATTGATAATAAACAGGTACTTCTTTAATATAATATTCTGCAATAAATGCAATTACAAAGATACTTCATAAAACATTTTCATTATTTCTCTTTCCTAAACCGCATAATAAGTAGCCTTCCTATGATGCACCACCAAAGCCGTAGTACTCTGCTCAGGGTGTATCTGGAAGGTCTCAGAGAGTTCTATGCCAAACTCTTCAGGCTTCAACAAGTCAAATATCAACTGACTCTGTTCTAAGTCTGGACAAGCAGGATAGCCGAAACTATACCTAGCCCCTTGGTAGCGGTTCATGCGTACATCACGCAAAGAACTACCCTCGTTGTCTGCTATGTTTAGGTCTAGGCGTATTTGTTTGTGGGCTACTTCTGCTAAAGCTTCGGCTAGTTCCACAGAGAAACCATGTACCATGTTGTACTCTAGGTATTTACCTGCGTCATACAGCTCTTTTTCGTAGGCAGAAAACTTAGACCCTGCACTCACACAGGTAAGCGGGATGATGTCATGTCTGTCATGATGAAAAAAGTCGCTTAAGGCTCGGTGTGGTTTGCGTCCTTGTCTTGGGAAGTTGAACTTTCCAACTGCTTTGTCTTTAATCTCATCAAAAGGAGCTTTACTTGCATTGGCATCGACATTCCAACCCTCTTGTTCATCGAAGATGTACAAGTCCTGGTCATCAGCACGACAAGGGTAGTAACCATAGATGATAGTCGGCTCAAACAGCCCCTTGTCTATGAACTCACGCTTAAGACGTTCGTACGCAGGGTAGACTGTTTTATCTAAAAGTTTTTGGTACTCTTCTTTTGTCATGCCCTTAGACTTATAACCCCAGTGAAACTTGATGACGGTGCGCTGGTTTACCCAGTTAAATATCATATCTAAGTCTAGGTCTTCTTTTTGTAGTACACGTCTACCCCAAAAAGGAGGGGTTGGTACAGGCTCACGTTCTGGTAGTTTTATCTGCTCAAATGGAGGGATGACTACTTTCTTTTTAACCTTTTCTTCACGCTCTTTCATGTCGCCAGCCATACGGGTATCAAGTTCAGTACTTGGGTCTTCATTATACTTTTCTATCCGACTCATGGCTATGACCCCATCAAAGGCATCTCTACAATAAAAGATAGGCCCTTTGTAGATAGGACGACAGAAGTCATCGACAAAGCTACGCGTAAGAGCAGCACCACCTAAAAGAACAGGAATGGTCATACCCATCTCTGCCATAGTTTCTAGGTTGTCTTTCATCACGGCTGTAGACTTTACAAGCAATCCTGACATCCCGATGGCTTGTATAGACTGACGTTCTACCACATCTAAGTACTCTTGTAGGTCTGTTTTTATACCTACATTGACTACTTTGAAGCCGTTGTTTGAGAGTATGATATCTACAAGGTTTTTTCCCACATCATGCACATCTCCACGTACCGTCCCTATAACTAGCGTGGTGTCTGTCTCTTTTTCTTGCTTGGTAAGGTGTGGGTTTAGATAGTCCACTGTGGTCTTCATGGTCTCTGCTGACTGCAATACAAACGGCAACTGCATCTGCCCAGAACCAAAGAGCTCACCTACTACTTTCATCGCGTCTATGAGTATTTCGTTTACGATGGTATCGGGGTGTATCTCGTGTCGTGCTTCTTCTACTAGAGGTATCATACGTTCTTTGTCACCATCTAAAAGAAGTTTGGCTATCTTTTCTTCTTGGCTCATTGCCTCATACTCTTCATCATTTGCTTCTTCGTCTATGTTGATATCTGAAAAGTGGTCTATGAACTTAAAGAGTGACTCATCATCGGGAGTAAAAAGCAACTCTTCACAGATGGCTTTGTCTTCATCAGACATTTTAGCTAGAGGTATGATGTGCTTCACGTTGATGATAACTGTCGTTAAACCTGCTTGTAAACAGTGGTGTAAAAACACAGAGTTTAGGTAACGACGTGCATTAACATCTAGCCCAAAAGAGATGTTTGAAAGCCCTAGTGTAGAGCCTACTTCAGGGTGACGTATATGTAGTTCACGTATGGCCTCTAATGTTTGTATGGCAGCGTCGCGGTACTCTAAGTCACCGGAACCTACCGTGAAAGTAAGCGTATCAAAGATGAGATTTCGCGGATCTATGCCATGACCATTGACTGCCATGTCATACATACGTTCTGCTTGGGCTACTTTGTCTTCTTTGGTTTTGGCCATGCCTACTTCATCGATAGTAAGACAAACCAATGCACAACCAAACTTCTTGGCAAGTTTACAAATGGCATGAAACTTTTCTTCACCATCTTCAAGGTTAACAGAGTTAATGATGGGTTTTCCACCTATACACTTAAGCCCCTCTTCCATCGTATGCACACGTGTGGCATCTGGCATGAGTGGCAGAGGAATTTTCTGGTTATACAGCTCCATAATGGCCTTCATGTCTTTAGCACCATCACGCCCTGCAAATTCCACGTTGACATCAAGACAATGTGCACCATCACGTACTTGTGCTTGTCCTACGGTAAGTGTACCCTCATAATCACTAGCGATGATAAGTTCTCTAAACGCCTTAGACCCTGTAGAGTTGGAACGCTCACCTATGAGCAACGGTGCAGGCTCTTGAAAAAGTTCAGTTGTATTAAAAAGTGAAGCGATACTTGGCTCAATGCTACCTGTTGGTTCTTTAGGTTTCATAGCTCCTACAACCTTTTTAAGGGCTTGTATATGCTGAGGAGTCGTACCACAACAGCCACCTAAAAAGCTTACGCCATCAAAAGCAGTAAATTCTAACTGTTTCTCTGTAAACTCATCTGGTCCCATAGGGTAATACGTATAGCCTCCACGGTTTTGCGGCAATCCTGCATTAGCATGAATAGAAATAGGAAACTTACAAAGCTCAGAAAGTGTTTT
>DQVJ01000209.1 GCA_015661795.1 Sulfurovum sp. | reverse complement strand
TCCATGATGCCTGGCATAATATACAGCTTTTTTGAGGATAGTATGTTTCATATACCCAGCCTCAAAAAAACTTTTCTTCAGTGTTTGTGCTCCATCTAATAAGGATTGAATATCTATGCCACTAAGTGCAAGAGGTATGAGACCCACAGTAGAAAGCACAGAAAATCGTCCCCCCACATTATCGGGTAAGTACAAAACAGATGCATGTATTTCATGGGCATACTTTTCAAGTGGAGAAGAAGGGTCTGTGATAAAAGTATATGATGATGCACTGGAGTTAATAGAGTAAACATATTTATAGATAGAAAATGTTTCTACTGTAGTACCTGATTTTGATATGACAAGAAAATGTGTTTTGTTTAAATCAAGTTGAGCAAGTAAATTTGTAATATTGATAGGATCAGTACTTTCAAAAAAATACAATTCTCTTTGCAATTTTTTAGTGGGTTTGATAAATTCGTAAATAGCTTTAGCCCCTAAAGAACTACCACCTATCCCGATAACAGCAATTTGTGTAATTTCTTGAGGGATAGATTTAGCATAATTCAATACTTCTGAAATATCTTGTTCTGGAAGAGAGTAGTATCCTATATGTTCTTGTTCCTTAACAATAGCAGTGAAGGCTTCTTCCTGCACTTTTTTATTTTTTAACTTGAAATAAAGTGTATTTTTCATAATAAACCTTTTGCAATCTGAATTAATGTATTGACTTGTTCTTCATAAATTTTTGCCAATTTCTCATCTGTAGATTCAAATCTAGTGACAAGTACTGGGGTGGTATTGCTAGCTCTTACGAGCCCCCAACCTTTTTCAAAGTTGATACGAACTCCATCCACATCAATGATGTTTAAAATTTTTGGAAAATTATGAGGAGGATTTTTAAGAAGCTCCTTCACCTTGTCAATAATAGCAAATTTTTCTTCCTCGCTAGTTTCTACTTTTATCTCTTCTGTTGAAAATACTTGAGGTAATGCATCGATTTCCGCATCGATATCGATACCATCAGCAATGAGTTCAAGCATTCTGAGCGTAGCATAAATAGCATCGTCATAACCAAAGTAACGGTCTTTAAAGAAAATATGTCCAGAGACTTCACATGCTAGGTCAGCGTTAGTCTCTTTCATTTTGACTTTAAGGTTAGAGTGACCTGTTTTATACATGATTGCTTTTGCACCACGGCGTTCGAGTTCGTCATACATGACCTGCGAACACTTTACTTCGCCAATAACAGTAGGTTTGTCCATTTTCATACTGTACAGCAAAGCCATTTGATCACCTTTGATATTGTGTTTATGGGTAAGTACTGCAATACGGTCTGCATCTCCATCATAAGCAAATGCAATATCCCCATTTTTGTGCAGCAAAGCTTTTACATCCACAAGGTTTTTTTCTTCAGAAGGGTCAGGGTGATGGTTAGGAAAAGTGCCGTCTGGTTCAAGGTATAGACCTTCGTAGTTAAAATTCAGTGTATCAAAAATATCTGTAATCACTGTATCTGCAACACCATTTCCTCCATCGATGATGATTTTTTGAGGAAAGTTTCTAAGATGAGAAAATTGTTTTACCATAAAGTCAATATAAGGTGTTTTTACATCTATTCCTGTTTTTTCAGTATTGTCTTTGATATCTATTTCTTGTTTGGCAATGATTTCATCACCCAAAGCATAAATATCTGCACCAAAAAAAGGACTTTTGTCTAGAGTCATTTTAAAACCATTATATTCACTTGGATTATGAGAACCAGTTATCATGATGGAAGCATTTGTTGTAAGACCATTAAAGTCAATGTAGTTACTGAAATAGTTGACAGGAGTAGCCACCATACCCATGTCCAATACTGTACATCCAGCAGCATTAAGTCCAGCGGTAAGATAGTCTCTTAAAATAGGAGAATGTGAACGGGCATCATATCCTATAGCAACTATTTTGTC
The DNA here is from genome assembly GCA_015661795.1 of Sulfurovum sp. Taxonomy (GTDB): domain Bacteria; phylum Campylobacterota; class Campylobacteria; order Campylobacterales; family Sulfurovaceae; genus Sulfurovum. The sequence continues at coordinate 18,861 of DQVJ01000209.1, read as the reverse complement.
ACCAGCTATTTTTTGACCTAAGAAATAGCCAATCAGTTTTACAGATTTTTCATTAAGTTCTTTTTCAAAGATACCTCGAATATCATACTCTCTAAAGATACTTTTTTCTATCGTGTTTTTCATGTATATTGCCCTTCATATCCATTTGGATTATTTGATTGCCATCGCCAACTGTCTTGACACATCTCTTCTATCCCTTTAGTGGCTTCCCAAGCCAGTACTTCTTTTGCATAGCTTGGGTCTGCAAAACATTTTGCAATATCACCTGTACGTCTTGGGGCTATACAGTAGGGTACATCTTTCCCTGAAGCTTTTTCAAAAGCTTTGACCATGTCAAGTACTGAATAGCCTATACCTGTACCTAGATTGACGGTGATAACCTTCTTGATATCTTTGATGATATCTAAGGCTTTTACATGGCCATCTGCCAAGTCCATTACATGGATATAATCTCTGACACCTGTACCATCATGTGTGTTATAATCATCACCAAAAACACTGAGACAAGTTAGTTTTCCTACAGCAGTTTGTGCGATGAATGGCATAAGGTTATTGGGAATTCCATTGGGATCTTCACCTATGGTACCAGATATATGGGCACCTACTGGGTTGAAGTATCTCAATAACACAATTTTCCATGAAGGGTCTGAAATATAAAGGTCTCGCAACATTTCTTCTATAAAAAGTTTGGATCTGCCGTAAGGATTCGTGGCGGAGAGAGGAAAATTTTCTTTGATGGGTGTGGTATGTGGGTCACCATATACAGTAGCAGATGAACTAAAGACGATAGATTTACAATTATGCTCAGCCATTACTTCACATAGAACAATGGTACCATTGATGTTGTTATCATAATAGCTTAAAGGTTTTTCAACAGATTCTCCAACTGCTTTGAGCCCTGCAAAATGAATGACAGCATCTATGGAGTACTCAGTAAAGACTTTGTGTAAATCTTTTCGGTTGCGGATATCACCCTCTATGAGTATAATTTCTTCACCCACTATTTTCTCAACTCGTTTGATACTCTCTTTGGAAGCGTTGGAAAAGTTGTCAAAGATGATAATGTCATATCCCGCCTCAATGAGTAAGATAGCTGTATGTGAGCCAATGTATCCTGCACCACCAGTAACCAATATTCTATTTTGAGGCATGTATTGAACCTTTATTTTTATTTAAAGAAGTATAACACTAAAAACTAAGTTTTATCCCACCATAAAAGCTATTATTAAATGTCCTCTCTATAACATTATATTCTGTTGATATATTACGATACCCTGTGAAAATATGCAAATTTGAAATAACTTCCATGTCGAGTTCCAGACGTAAGTCGGCATAACTTTCACCATCTCGGAATGTAAGAATAGAGGGTGCATAAGAAAAACTTACTGTACAGGAAGTCGTAGGTATACTGTCATTTAGAGGTAAAATATAATTGCCTCTTATCATAAAAGGCAGGGCTAAAAAGTTATCTGCAAGTACTGTTTTCAGACCAAGAGCAAGGGTGAGTCCTTCTACCCCTTGTAGTCTGTTTTGTCCTAAAAAACCTATCCTTAGCATATTGTCACCATCAGAATGCAAATAATTTAGATCTAAAATATATGTTGTGCCATTGGCATAATCTGTTAAAGCATTGATATTAAGAGAAGCGAGTACTTCTACATCTTTACTGTTAATGTCGATACCGATACTGTTTTCTGCAGAGATAAAACTTGTAAGGAAAAAAGTTGATACTAATAGTTTTCTAAAAAACATGTCAATGACCTTTTTAATATTTATTCATATAATAATAACATATTTTTTATTAGAAAAATACATATGAAGTGTTACCTCATGAATTAGTCAGGAGGCATATAGTTTTTTTTCTCTTGTTTATTTTTCTTGTTTTTATGTTTTTTTCTTTTTTCTGCCATCATTACTGCATCACGTAAATCTTCTTCATTGTCATGATGTACAGCATCAATAAACTTCGACTGGTCATCAAACTGTCCTGTTCTCACAGCCCAAATCAACCCCAGTAACCCTAGTGCTCCTAAAAAAGTAGAGACACCTATCATTAAGATAACTATATCTTCACTCATTTTTATCCTTAAATTTTAAACGTTTAATACGCATTGAATTACCTACTACCACCAATGAACTCAAACTCATAGAAAGTGCTGCAACAAGTGGATTAACAAAACCTAAGATAGCCAAAGGCACAGCAATTACATTATAGAATAATGAAAAACCTAAGTTTTCTTTGACAGCTCTATAGGTCCGTTTTGAGAGCCTGTATGCTTCATATAGGCTTTCAGGTTTTTCATCTAGAAGCACCACATCGCTGATGTCTATAGCTATATCCGCACCATTTCCCATAGCAATAGCAATATCAGATAATGCCAAGGCCACGACATCATTGACCCCGTCTCCTACCATGACCGTGATATGCCCCCTTTTATGATACGCATCAATGATATTGGCTTTGTCTTGGGGTAAAAGTTTACTGTAAATATGGGTAATGCCTACTTGAGAGGCTACTTTGTGGGCACTTTGTTCGTGATCTCCTGTAAGCATAACAACTTTTATCCCCATATTTTGTATGGACTTGATAGCTTTCTGCGCACTAGGACGTATGGTGTCTGTCAGTTCAAAACGGGCTACAATCACATTATCAATGGCGAAGAAAAAGAGGGTATTCTCGCAAGTGCTATGTATTTCTATATGATTGTCCCCCATAAATGAGGCATTTCCTCCTATGATGGTGCTTTTGTTATATGTTGCTGTGATACCTTTTGCTTCTATGGTTTTTATATTACTTAGCGTGATAGTTTTAATGTTTTTATAGGTTTCTTGAAGATATTGTGCAATACCTTTGGAAACAGGATGATTCGAAGTAGTCACCAATGCAAAGAGTAGAGAAACATCAAAGTTTTTTTTGATGTGAGCATGTATAACTGACGGCTTACCTTCTGTAATAGTTCCTGTTTTATCAAGAAAAAGTACATCACTTTTTGCCATAGTTTCAAGAAAGGTTGCTTCTTTAAAAAGGATACCCCGTTTGGCTGCGATACTAATGCCTACAAGTGTTGCCATAGGTGTTGCCAAACCTAAAGCACAAGGACAGGCAATGACAATGACCGAAATACCGATAATCAGTGCCTGTTCGAAACTCCCAGCAAAAAAATACCAACCTATAAATGTAAGGAGTGCGATAACTAAAATGATGGTAGAAAAATAGCCAGAAATTTTATTGGCCAGTTGTTCTATTTGGGGTTTTTTAGTCATGGAAACTTCAAGTAAATTCACGATGGAAGTAAGCAGTGAAGAAGAAACATCTTTATGTGCTTTATAGTGTATAAGAGAATCTAAACAGATAGATCCAGAGAGTATTGTGTCCTCTTGTTGTTTATAAAGAGGTTCATTTTCCCCTGTAAGTGAAGATTCGTCAAATAGAGCACTACCAGAAGTGATGACCCCATCTATCACCACTTTTTCTCCAGGTTTGAGTTCGATGATATCACCTACGATAATATTTTCTACACTGACTAAAGATTTGATACCATCTTTAAAGGTAGTGACTTCTGTAGGCGTAGATCCCATGATACTGTCTAGGGTATCTACCGCATGTTTTTTGCTTAGAACTTCAAGGTATTTGCCTACGAGTACAAAGGTAATAATCATCACAACAGAGTCAAAATAGACTTCTCCATGTTGGGTAACCATTGCATATATGGAATATATATAGGCAGATAATGCACCTGAAGCCACTAACGTATCCATATTGACAATATTGTTTTTATAGCCAAAATAAGCACCTTTAAAAAATATCCACCCAGAATAAAACAGCACAGGAGTCGCCAATAGGAACTCTGCAACATTAAGAATATTTTTAAAAGAGTCCTCGATACCAGAAAAGTACCCTGCATAATGTGCAACAGCCAACCACATGATATTCATTGAACCAAAGACAGCTACCAAAATACGGGTATAGTACGTTTTTTGCGTTTTTTTTGCACGTTCTTCCTGTAATGCTGGGTCATAAGGATACGCATTATAACCGATAGAACGAATGGTTTGTATGATATGTGATAGTTTGACTGTATCAGGATCCCAGATGACTTTTGCTTTGTTGTTGGTGTAGTTTATCGTTGCTTCAAGTATGCCATCTACTTTATGTAATACTTTTTCATTGAGCCATACACATGCAGAACAATGTATACCTTCTATGATGAGATTTATTTCATGCAAGTCATCATCATGGGTTTTTATATACTTATTTTTGAAGCCGCCTAAATCAAATTTTTCTAAATCATCTGTAGAAACATTGGATTGTGATGCAGGTTGGAGTTTCGTATCACCAAGCTTGTCATAAAATGTACCTAGTCCTTCAGTATTAAGAAGATGATAGACTCCTTGACACCCTTTACAGCAAAAATAGAGTGAGGTACTATCGTCTTCTTCCTTTATCATCATTTCTTCTGAAAAAGTAAGGTTGCAATGTGTACATGCCAGCTCTGCCAAATAGTATCCTTCTATGCAGTTATGACATGAATTTTATCCAAATATGGGTAAGATTTCCCCTATGGAAACTATTTTTATTTTGACATTTATTTTACTGTTGGCAGAACTTTTTGAAGCATATATACAGCGTTCGGAAACACTTTTAGGTGTTTTAAAAAAACTATATATCTATTATAATAAGAGTATATTTTTGTTTTTTCTTGTACAGCCTGGATTTTATGTGATTTTGTTTATTGTTTTGTTAACAGAGATACTTAACATAAGTATGGTTTTTCTTTTAGCGCTTAAGATATTTGATATTTTTTATAAAATAGAATTGATTAAAAAAGTTTTTATTGAACAAAATATCTCAGAAGAGATAGCCCAGATGTTAACATGGAAAATCCCTCCATGGTTTTTTCTTATGGGTGTAGGAATGTATCCACCTTTATTATTTTATGCACTAATGTGAGTTATATTTGACTTTTCAGCTAAAAAGGAATATAATTACGTCACTACATACCATAAACTAACATAGTATGGTATAAAAATCTACAGACATCTTAACCCTGAAAACAAGAGGACATATGAGCGACACTAAAAAATCTTCTGGCAACAATGCCAATAGAAAAAACAGAACCCACGTACCCGTAAACGGACATAAAATTGAAGATCTTCAACAACTCCCCCTGACACAACTTGTTGAAATTGCAAAAGAAGTTAAAGTTGAAAATCCTAATGAATTTCAAAGAAAAGATCTTATATTTGAAATTTTAAAATCTCAAGTATCTCAGGGTGGGTTCATCCTTTATACGGGTATTTTAGAGATTATGAATGATGGTTATGGGTTTTTGCGTTCTATAGATGGAAACTTTGCAAACTCTAGCAATGACACCTATGTCAGTGGTACACAGGTAAAACGGTTTGCCTTACGTAATGGAGATATCGTTACAGGTCAAGTACGTTCTCCTAAAGATCAAGAGAAATATTATGCACTACTAAAGATAGAAGCTATCAATTATTTACCACCTGAAAAATCAAAACAAAGACCTCTTTTTGATAATCTTACACCTCTATATGCTTCTGAACAGCTCAAGCTTGAATATAACCCGATGAAAATGACAGGACGTGTACTTGACCTTTTTTCTCCGATAGGAAAAGGGCAAAGAGCACTTATTGTAGCACCTCCAAGAACAGGTAAAACAGAACTTCTTAAAGAACTTGCACATGGTATCACTTATAATAATCCAGAAGCCTCACTTATGGTACTACTTGTCGATGAAAGACCAGAAGAAGTGACAGATATGCAACGCTCAGTAAAAGGTGAAGTATATGCTTCTACTTTTGATCTTCCTGCCCAAAACCATGTACGTACCGCAGAAATGGTGATAGAAAAAGCCAAAAGGCGTGTGGAGATGGGTAAAGATGTTATTATCTTGCTTGACTCTATTACTAGGCTTGCGCGTGCATATAATACAGTGACCCCTAGTTCAGGGAAAGTACTTTCAGGGGGAGTAGATGCCAATGCTTTACATAAACCGAAACGTTTTTTTGGAGCAGCTAGAAACATCGAACATGGTGGGTCTTTAACCATTATAGCTACAGCACTGATAGATACAGGTTCTCGTATGGATGAGGTCATCTTTGAAGAATTCAAGGGTACGGGTAACTCAGAAGTAATCCTTTCTCGACATGTGTCTGAAAGACGTATCTATCCTGCGATAGATGTTACGAAATCAGGAACAAGAAAAGAAGAACTTATGGTCACACCAGAGACACTTCAAAAAGTATGGGCCTTACGTAATGCGATGCAAAACATGGAAGAGGTAGAAGGACTGAAATTCCTTTTCTCTAAAATGATGAAAACCAAAACAAATGAAGAATTCCTTTCTATTATGAATGAGGGTGCATAGGAGATAATGTTAAAAATTGGCGTATTTGATTCTGGATTAGGTGGTCTGACTGTTGTTCAAGCACTTAAGAAAGTCATTCAAGGTGCCGAACTTTTTTATATAGCAGATACAAAAAATGCACCTTATGGTGAAAAAACTTCTGAACAGATATTACAATTTTCTTTAGATATTACACAACATTTTATTGAGACACATCAAATAGATGCACTTATTATCGCCTGTAATACGGCAACTTCTGCGTCTATCAAAATCTTGCGTGAGCGCTACCCAGAAATGATTATTATTGGTACAGAGCCAGGGATAAAACCTGCTATATCACAAACAAGTACGGGTAATATAGGGGTACTTGCTACACCAACCACACTGCAAGGTGATAAATATCAACAACTTGTCAACAGGCTTTCTACCCCTAAACATATTACACTATATGAGCAGGCTTGTCCTGGCTTGGTTGAGCAGATAGAAAAAGGTGCACTGGATACAGATAAAACAAAAGAGATGTTAATGGCTTGGTTACATCCGATGAAAAAAAATAATGTAGATACCATAGTTTTAGGTTGTACACATTACCCTTTGGCATCAGAAGTGATTCAAGAACTGATGCAGGATGGAGTTAAGCTGATCCATACTGGAGAGGCTATTGCCAAACATTTGCTATCTTTAGGTGAAAAAAGTGGACATGTGAATGAAGGTAGTCTAAATATCATACTTTACACAACAGGTAGTATCAATACAGAGTGCATGAGGAGTATGCTTGATATGACTGAAACGGTGCATCTTATTTCTTTATAAGCCAATAGCCTCTTTTACTTTTGTCATTTTAACTTGTGCTATAGCTTGTGCTTTCTTTGCGCCCATAGCCAATATATCATTGACTTCATCCATATGGTTTAAGTAGTATTCACGTTTTTCTCTAGCTTCAGCAAGTTCTTCCCAAATGAGTTCTTTAAGATATTTTTTAAAGTGACCATAGCCTTCTTTTCCACTTTGGTAGCGTACCTGAAGTTCCAGTTTTTCTCTGTTGTCTAAAAAGAGTGAGGCAAGTGCAAAAATATTATCATCTTCCCACTCTAAAGGTTCTCCCAGTGGAGTAGAGGAAGAAATAATTTTATTACATCTTTTTTGCAAAGCTTTTTCTTCCATAAACAGATCGATAGCATTGCCATAGCTTTTAGACATTTTTTGTCCATCAATTCCTGGGATAGTAGCTATCTCTGTCTGCACCTGATGTTCTGGAAGAACAAAGATGTCTCCATATTCATTGTTAAATTTTATAGCAATATCTCGTGTCATTTCAACATGTTGAATCTGATCTTTGCCTACAGGAACTATTTGAGTATCTAACATGAGTATGTCTGCTGCCATGAGTACAGGGTAAGAAAAGAGTGCATGGTTTGCCGAGATACCTTTTGCTACTTTGTCTTTGTAGGAATGTGCACGTTCGAGTAGACCCATAGGAGTAAACTTGGAAAGTACCCAGTAGAGTTCAAGTACTTCTGGTACGTGGCTTTGTATCCAAAATGTTGTCTTTTCAGGGTTAATACCCGAAGAAAGATAGTCAACAGCAGCATCCATAGTATACTGTTTGAGAGTTGCTGCATCTTTAGAGGTGGTTAGCGAATGATAGTTGGCTATAAAAGTAAAAAGCTCATGTTCTTCTTGAAGTTCTACCATAGGTTTCATCGCACCAAAATAATTACCAATATGAAGTTTTCCTGAAGCCTGGATTCCTGTGAGTACACGCATGTTAAATTCCTAAAATATTTTTGAGATTATATCAAGTTAGTATTGAGATGAACTGTTAAAATACATCTTCTTCATCAAAACGTTGACCCCGTTTACGTGCTACGATGTCTAAAGGCACACCTTCAAAGTCAAACTTACTTCTAAAAAAGTTTGCCAAATATCTTATATATGAAAAGTGTAAGAACTCAGGCCGGTTAGTGATTAGGGCTATTTTTGGAGGTTTTGTTTCATATTGTGTAGCAAATTTGATGTTAACAATGGCACCATTATGAGAGGGTACATGGTGGCGACGTATCGCTGCACGTAAGGTATCGTTAAGTTCAGAAGTAGGGATACGAAATGTGTAGCGTTTGTAGATATCTACGATATGGTCTAGTATTTTGTCTACACGTAAGCCCGTTTTTGCAGAGATGGTTAAAAATGGTGCATAGTGTAAGAATTTAAGTTCATCACGTACATCATCAACAACTTCTTCATAGCTTCTGTTATCTTTTATGTCCCATTTGTTAAGCACTATGAGACATGCCAGTTTATACTCTTCTATAAGCCCTGCAACTCTTTCGTCTAGTTCAGATATTTGTGTGGTGGAATCCAGCATAAGTATGACAAGGTTCGCTTTTTTGAGTAGTTCTGTTGTGCGGGTAAGTGCATATTTTTCTATCCCCACAATTTTAGAACGTTTACGAATCCCTGCTGTGTCAATAAAAGTTATTTCATGGTCACGATATTCTATCGTTTCGTCTATAGGATCAATGGTAGTTCCAGCAACATCAGAGACTACGGAACGTTCAACACCGAGTAAAGCATTCAGAAGTGAAGATTTTCCCGTATTCACACGCCCTATGATAGCTACTTGAATTTTATTATCCACTTTTTCTTCATAACTTGCATGTACCTGTTCTACTATTTGGGAAAAAGGATCTATCTCTTTATCTTCTTTTAGAACAAGTTCCTCTTCTACTTTTGGTGAAGGTATATGCTCTTCCATCCATGCATAAAAGTCATTAAAATAACGGTTATGACTCACAGACATAGGAAAAGTAGCATCTGCTCCAAATTCTAAAAACTCCCAGTAGCGTTCTTCTTCTTTGTCATTGTCAATCTTGTTTACGACAAGTGCTAAAGGTTTGTGCATCTCTTGGAGTTTATAAAAGAGTTCTTTGTCTTCTTCAGCGGGTATGGTTTTTCCATCAACCATATAGATGATAATGTCTGCTTCTTGAGCTGCACGAAGTGAAAACTCTGCTACTTTAGTAAATAGCTCCGAAGAGTAGTCTATACCACCTGTATCCAGTACTTCAAATTCACGGTTCTCAGAGATGGTTACCACACGTTTTTTAATGTCTCTGGTTGTTCCTGACATATCTGAGGTGATGGCATCTCTTTGTCTTGCCAAACGGTTAAACAGAGAACTTTTCCCAACATTGGGACGTCCTACGATGGCTACTTTTTTAAGATTTGGTAAAGATTGTTCTTGCATTTATTTTCTTTCAATAGATATTCCTCGGTAAGAGGAATGTAGATAGTATTTTAGTATTGGAATTATAACATATTTTAAGAAGGTAATTGTTCCACATATATTGACTGTGATGGAAAAGCAAAACTTGCATGGTGCTCTTCTACAATTTGCATAATTTTGAAGTGTACATCTTCTCGTATCTCTAAATATTTTTCCCAGTTGGCAGTAGACGTGAAGGTATAGATAAAAATATTGAGTGCAGAATCACCAAAAGATTCAAAGTTTACCAAAAGAGTATCTTTCCTAGAGATTCCATTGTGGCTGTGTAACATATATTTTATCTCATCAACAATTGTTTGAACCTGCTCACCTGAGCTAGAATAGGTTAACCCAATACGCATCTTGATACGGCGAATACCTCTACGAGAAAAATTTTCTATAGGGTTATTTGCGATGATTTGGTTAGGTACTGTGATAAGTGATTTTTGAAAGGAACGTATTTTAGTGGTTCTCATACCTATGTCTTCTACTGTGCCCTCGACACCATCAACTTTTATCCATTCTCCTATGCGTATAGACTTATCTGCAAGAAGAGCAAAAGATGCAAAAAGGTTGGATGCAGTATCTTTAGCAGCCAGAGCAAAAGCAAGACCACCAAGACCTAAAGAAGCAATAAGTGCAGTAACATTGATACCCCATACCTGTAAAATCGCCCCAAGTCCTATGCCGCCTATAAGGATTTTGATGATTTGTAAAATGAAATTACCCATTTCTTTCGCCAAGTCAGGATTGAACTTTGCAGTTGTTTGATGGAAGAGACCACGCAGTGCTCCTACAATGGCGATAATAGCCCAAAAGGCGGTATAGACGACCAAAGAACTGAGAATATTTCTAACAAATATCGTGTCACTAAATGTAAGCAGAAAGAAAAGATGACTCCCAATGAGGATAAACGCAAAACTTATAGGGCCTTTTAGGGCAGAGATTATTTTGTCATCGTAATAGGTATCTGTATATTTTGCAGTTTTTTGGAGGAAAACAGAGATTACTTTAGTAAAGAAATGTCTTAATGCTAAAAAAAATATAAATACAAGGATAGCGGCGAGTAAATTAGCCAAGGGTACACCTAAAAACGTTTTAGCAAGGATGGGAAATGTGTCATAAACAGGGCGCAATGCACTTTGCACAAGTGTGGCCAAACCCATATCCATGTCGGATAATACATCTAATGCTTCACTGGTGTTGAGGTCGTCTATGGAGTTTATTGACATTGTTGTTGCAATCCTTCACATTTTATTCACAGTATTATAGTAAAATTTGATTCAATAAAGGATGTAACAATGGTAAAAAAAATTTTAGTCCTTATAGGAACTGTATTTTTTCTTAATACTGGTGTGTATGCACAAAAAATCATCGTAAACTTTGATGTGAGTTATGGCATTTTAGGAAAAGTAGGTATAGCAAATGCCGTACTTACAAAAAATAAACAGTCATATACGATAGATATGGAATTGGCATCAACAGGTTTGGCTAAAGTACTAAGTGGAGGACGCAAAGAACATCATCTGTCAAAGGGGCATATGGAAAAAGGTTTGATGGTGAGTGATGTGTATAAAGTGACTAAGACACACGGCTCTACGGTTGTTTCTAAGGAGTATAAAGTAGATCATAGGCGAAAGAGGGTTTTAAAAACATATAGAAAATATAAAAAAGGAAAACTGGTTTCTGAAGAAAATACAACACTGGGCTATTATACAAAAAACGATTTATTGACCCTATATTTCAATCTAAATACAAGTATTAAAGAGAAAAGAAAAGAACAAACATATGTATTTAAAGCCGTAGGAGCTGAACGTCAACAAGGAAAAGTGACAGTCATCATTCCAGACAATAATGCATTAAAACAGTACAAAAAAGACTTAGGAGCAGACTCCGCTTGGTATGCGACTGCTATTATCCATCAAAAGATTTTCTCAAGTAAGGAGGGTAGGTTGATGTTGGGTATTGCAGAAGATGGTATTACAAATAAAGCAGTGTTAAAAGATGTAATATTTTTTGGAGATATTACAGCGGTAAGGGTTAAATGAAATAATGGTTGTTATTTGCTTGGCGATTGATGCGTTATGTGCTCTGTATTTCCATTATATCAATTTTGTTGTATACTTCGCTCATTAAATTTAGAAAAGAGTTTTACTATGACCGCGTTTGATAAAGCACATATATTGCACCCCTATGCATCATCGGTACCCTCTGCGGATATGCATCTTGTAAAGTCTGCTAAAGGTGTGTATCTAGAATTGGAAGATGGAAGTATGCTAATAGATGGCATGAGCTCATGGTGGTCGGTCATTCATGGCTATAATGTTCTAGAGTTAAATAAAGCAGCGATGGAGCAAGTCTCAAAGATGAGTCATGTTATGTTTGGCGGTTTGACACATGAACCAGCTATAAAATTGGCAGAAACATTACTTGAGATAACCCATGCGAATCTAGAACATATTTTTTTTAGTGACTCGGGAAGTGTGAGTGTGGAAGTGGCATTAAAAATGGCATATCAATACCACAGTTCACAGGGGAATAAGCAAAAAAGTAAAATACTTGCCTTTAAAAAGGGTTATCATGGGGATACATTTGGGGCGATGAGTGTCTGTGACCCTATTACAGGGATGCATACTGCTTTTGAAGAAGTGTTACATAAAAATATCTTTGCTGAAGAACCTATGTGTATGTTTGAGGATGTTTGGGATGAAGGTTATATAGAAGATTTTAAGAACACATTAGAAAAAAACCACACACAAATTGCCGCAGTCATTTTAGAACCCATAGTACAAGGTGCAGGAGGTATGAGAATCTATTCTCCCATGTTTTTAAAAAGAGTTCGAGAACTTACAGACGCATTTGATGTACTGCTTATTTTAGATGAAATAGCAACAGGGTTTGGTCGAACAGGAAAGTTATTTGCGTATGAACATGCAGGTGTGTGTCCTGATATATTATGTATAGGAAAAGCATTAACAGGTGGTTATATGTCTCTAGCAGCGACACTTGCAAGTAAAAAAGTGATGCAAGGGATAGAGACAGATGGCAACATACTTATGCATGGTCCCACCTTCATGGCAAACCCATTGGCATGTGCTGTTGCAAATGCAAGCCTTAATCTACTCCTAGCATCACCTTGGAAAGAAAACATACAAAAGATAGAATTACAGTTAAATAAAGAACTTAAAGTCTGTGAAAAATTAGCTATAGTTAAAGAGGTTCGTGTTCTTGGTGCTATTGGCGTGGTGGAGTTGCATAAAGATATTGACTTGTTATTTATGACACCAGAGTTTGTACAGAGGGGTGTATGGGTCAGACCATTCTTAAATCTCGTATATATTATGCCTCCTTATATTATCAGCCCAAAAGAGTTAAAACAGTTAACGACAACGATATATGAAGTGATAGCAGCCTATGAGATATCACTTTAATGATAGATATTATTATGTGCAAAAAAATTTATAGCATATAAATATTTAAAATAAAATCAGTCACTTTTTTGTTAGACATTTCACAAGGTTTTAACATTCCCTCTTTTATAGTGGGGTAGTAATTGCCACTTACTATATCATTTCCTCCGAGTTCTTCTGCATACACTTTGAGAAGTTTTCCCTCAAGTAACGTCTCTTTTCTCAGTAAATAGCGTTTTCCCAAGTACATCACATCATTTGCACCATCAGGAAGCGCTAAAAGCTTTGTATAAAATTCTGTTTCATTCATGGCCTGTATTCTATCCAAATATGCTACACTTCCACACAAAAAATAAAAGTTAAATATGAAACATTATATTAAAAATATGGACAGGGGTATATTGTTTATGCTTTTGGCGTCACTTTCTTTCGCAATGATGGGTGGGTTTGCAAAAGTTGTAAGCCAGACACTGCCTCCTGTAGAAGTCACTTTTTTTAGAAATATCTTTGGTGTTGTTATCGTAGGAATTGCTATCTGGAAAGTACCGTTAAGACAGACAGGGGGAAAGCCTCTTTTACTGTTTTTCCGTGGTTCTATGGGGTTTTTGGCATTGCTTGCTTATTTTTATATCATGGCACATATCCCTTTGGGTGAGGCTGTAACATACAACAAAACATCACCGATATTTGTAGCGATATTTGCTTACTTGTTTTTAAATGAAAAGCTGCATAAGAGTGCACTACTTGCTATCATTACAGGTTTTGTAGGCATTGTTATGGTCGCACAACCAGAAGGTGGGACATTTGATAAATATGACATTTTGGGTATTTTTTCAGGTATTGGTGCAGCACTTGCGTATACTTCTATACGAGAACTGAGAAAGTATTATGATACCCGTGCCATTGTGATGTCATTTATGGGGGTAGGGACGGTCGCCCCACTTATGTTGATGCTTATCACACCTTATGTAAATGTAGGTGAAGAGTTTGACTGGGTATTTGCAGCATTTGTGATGCCTCAGGGAATCGAATGGGTATATGTGACAGCAGTAGGTATCTTCGCTACCATTTCACAACTATTGATGACCAAGGCATATGAATTGACCAAGGCAGGGATTGTTGGTACAATAAGTTACAGTAATATTGTATTTGCAGTCTTTATCGGGATTATGCTTGGAGACCCTATACCTGATTTTTGGACAGTTTTGGGTATAATCTTGGTAATTATGTCAGGGTTACTTGTGGCTCTACCCAAAGGAAATAGATGATACTTATAGCAGGACCTTGTGTACTTGAAAGTCGTGATACTGTGATGCGTATTGCCGAATCATTAAGTAAATACCATGAAGATTGTACAAAAGATTTTTATTTTAAAGCGAGTTTTGATAAAGCAAACAGAACCAGTCTAGATTCTTTCAGAGGTCCGGGTTTAGATGAAGGTTTGAAAATGCTTCAGGAAGTTAAAGATCAGTTTGGATATCAAATCCTTACAGATGTACATGACTATACACAGCCAGCTGCCGCAGCGGAGGTAGCAGATGTACTGCAAATACCTGCATTTTTATGCCGTCAAACAGACTTACTTGTAGCAGCTGCAAAAACTGGAGCAGTAGTAAATATCAAAAAAGGACAGTTTTTAGCACCTCAGGCGATGGAACATTCAGTGAAGAAAGTACTTAAAACCAGGGGATTTGAGGGCGAAGCCACGTATAAAAATGCTGAAAAATATAATGTCTGGTTGACTGAACGAGGGTCAAGTTTTGGATATGGTAATCTCGTGGTTGATATGAGGGGACTTAAACAAATGAGAGAGTTTGCACCTGTGATATTTGATGCAACACATTCTGTACAGCAGCCTGCCAGTGGTGGTGCAACATCAGGTGGAGATAGTGCTTTGGTACCATATCTCTCCCGTGCAGCAGCAGCTGTAGGTGTAGATGGGTTCTTCTTTGAAACACATTTTGACCCAAGTATCGCTTTAAGTGATGGTCCAAATATGATAGAATTGACAAAGTTAGATATATTGATGAAACAAATTGAAGCTATACGCACTATAGTAGAATAACAATTATTAAAGGATAAAGATGAAAATAGTAGAAGGTAATCTACAAGTAGACAAGAAGAAAAAAGTAGCTATTATCAATGCAAGATTTAACCATTTTATTACAGATAGACTTGTAGAAGGTGCACAAGATGCCTATGCAAGACATGGTGGAAATGCAGATGATTTAGATCTTATTTTAGTGCCTGGTGCATTCGAAATACCATTTGCGCTGGATAAAGCATTGGCTTCGGGAAAATATGATGCTGTATGTTGTTTGGGTGCGGTGATTCGTGGAGCAACACCTCATTTTGACTATGTCTCAGCAGAAGCAACCAAAGGTGTAGCTTCAGTGACTCTTAAACATGGCAAACCAACAACATTTGGTGTTTTGACTGTTGACAGTATAGAACAAGCTATAGAGCGTGCAGGAACCAAGGCTGGGAATAAAGGTGCTGAAGCAATGGTAGGTTTGATTGAGTTAATGAATTTATATTCTGAGCTAGGATAATCTATGGCCACTAGACATCAAGCACGTACCGCAGTAGTTGGGTTACTCTATGCCTATGACTTGGGTAATGAAAATATTGCCCATTTTTCAGATGAAATCCTTGAAGAAGGCAAAATACGAAATAAACAAAGAGAGTTTTCAAACACACTTTTTTCTGGTACTGTAGAAAACTTGGTAAGATTAGATAAAGAGATACAGGCACATTTGACAGACTGGGATTATGATGCCATTGGTAAAGTGGAAAAAGCGATTATGAGATTGGCTGCGTATGAGATATTGGTAGTCAAAACAGATAAGGCGATTATCATTAACGAAGCAGTTGAGTTGGCAAAAACACTCGCAGATGAAAAATCACCAAAATTCATTAACGGTGTACTTGATGCACTGGGTGAAGAAAAAGAAACAAAGAAGTAAATGATGACAACGCCTATGACAAAACGTATGACTATTGATGAAGCTGTAGAACTTATAGAAAAAGCTGATTTAAAAACCTTGGGTAAGATGGCATTAGCCAGAAAAAAAGAGATGCATCCAAAAGGTGTGACTACTTTTGTTGTAGATAGAAATATTAACTACACAAACATCTGTTGGGTAGACTGTAAGTTTTGTGCTTTTTACACCCATGAGAAAAAAGAAGATGCCTATATCCTTAGTTTTGATGAGATAGACCAAAAGATAGATGAACTGCTTGCGATAGGTGGAACGCAGATACTTTTTCAAGGTGGTGTACATCCAAAGTTACAGATTGAGTGGTATGAAGATTTGGTAGAACACATTTCTAAAAAGTATCCACAGGTGACGATTCATGGGTTCTCTTCTATTGAGATAGATTACATTGCTACGCGTTCTAAGATAAGTATCTCAGAAGTGCTCAGTCGTCTTAAAGCCAAAGGGCTATCTTCTATCCCCGGAGCAGGAGCTGAGATATTAAGTGACAGGGTACGTGACATTATCGCACCTAAGAAACATGACAAAGATACATGGCTGGATGTGCATAGACAAGCACATAAATTGGGCATAAAATCTACAGCTACTATGATGTATGGTACGGTAGAAACTATCCGTGAGATTGTAGAACACTGGGACTATGTACGTCAGCTTCAAGATGAGACAGGTGGATTTAGAGCATTTATCATGTGGTCGTATCAGAGTGACCATACACAACTGAAACGTGAACTCCCTACTATTACAAAAACGACACCAAATCAATACCTTCGGTATTTGGCAGTGGCACGTCTTTTTTTAGATAATGTACCCAATATTCAAAGTTCATGGGTAACGCAAGGCAGCTATATTGGTCAAATGGCATTATTGTTTGGTGCAAATGATTTAGGTTCAACCATGATGGAAGAGAATGTGGTCTCTGCGGCAGGTGCACATAATGAAATGAATCAAGATGAGATGATAAAACTTATTCGTGATGTGGGGGAAAATCCTGCGAAACGCAACACTGCTTATGAAATTTTAGAAAGATTTTGATGTAGGGTGCGTTTACCAACGCACTCTTATATTTGAATAAAGAGGAAATCTATATTTTCTATTAATTTGAAGGTGTGTTGGCAAACACACCCTACGAGGGTATGATGAAAAAACTATTTATTTTATTACTATTATTACAAGGACTAGCAATGGCAACAAGCCTCAAAGAGATTACCATAAAAGATACACAGGTACCTGTTGTATTTGAAGAGGGAAAATATATTCCTATCGTTTCGATTCAGTTAGTGTTTAAAAATGCCGGACATTTGGTAAATACTGTAGACGGTCTTGCCGATATGTCAGCCAAGTTACTCAATGAAGGTACTTCTAAAGATGGTAGTATAGGCTTTGCTACAAAACTGGATGCACATGCTGTGGATATCGGTGCACATGTAGGACGAGAGAGTTTTATTATTGAAGTTTCATCTTTAAAGTCAGAGTTTCCTTATGCCGTAGAGCGACTTATTGAACTCCTTAAAGATCCAAACTATACAGAAGAAGCACTGGAGCAAATAAAGTATCAAAAAATAGGCTGGATTGCGCAAAAAAAGAGTGATTTTGATTATATTGCAGCTACTACATTGCGTGCAACATTATTTAAAGGGACAGCATTGGCACGTCCCTATGACGGAACGAGAGAAAGTATTGAAAAGCTTTCCTTGGAAGACATCAAACAGTTTGTATCTTCTCACTTAGGATATAACAATGTCATCGGTGTTGTTGGAGGCGATATTTCTTTTGATGAGGCCCAAAAATCTCTTAAAGAGATTTTAGAACTTTTCCCAAAAGTAGAGACAAAAGAAGTAGAAAAAGTAAATGCCTCGAATAAAAAAGAAGTCATACTTATCAATGAAGAGACACAACAGGCCTATATTTATTTTGGTGCACCATTTAATTACGCGTATAGAGAAAAGGACCAATACCTGGCTAAAATTGCTGAATATCTCTTAGGTGGTGCAGGTTTTGGTAGTCGATTGATGGAAGAGATACGTGTGAAAAGAGGACTAACCTATGGTGCTTATGCCTCGCTTAGACGTACAAAATCTGTTTCCTATTTGAGTGGATACCTGCAAACAAAACTCAGTACACAAGATGAAGCAAAAGCATTGGTACAAAAGGTAGTGGATGATTTTGTAAAAGAAGGTATTACACAAAAAGAACTGGATGATACGAAAAAGTTTTTATTGGGTTCTGAACCCTTACGGACAGAGACATTATCGCAAAGACTCGCTAGAGCATATAATGATTTTTATTATGAAAGACCTTTGGATTTTGCACAAAAACAGCTAGAAAAATTAGAAGCCGTAACACTGGATGAAGTGAATACATTTATTAAATCACATACAGAACTTTCAGATCTTACCTTTAGTATTGTGACAAAGCAAGAAGACAACAAAACAAAATAATATGTCAATATGACATATTATGAAGATAGACTCTAAATCTTTTGTATAATCATTAAAACAAAGGCAAAAGATGGAAGAGGCAAAACAATTATTTAAAAAACTTAAAATTCATACACTTCTTGACCTTGCACTCATCATACCCACATCCTACAATGATACAACACTCTCAGTTACATTAGAACTTGGACAAATCAATACGCTTGAAGCAAAAGTTATTGACAGTAGTATTTATGCTGGTAAACTGCGTGTTACGTTTAATCTAAAACAGTCAGGAAGACGACTCTCCTCTACATTCTTTAGGGTGACACCATATCATCATAAACTTTTTGAAGTGGGGTCATCTCATGTGATACAAGGTAAACTTGAAGAGTACAAAGG
>DQVJ01000006.1 GCA_015661795.1 Sulfurovum sp. | reverse complement strand
CTTTTAAATCTTTTAAATCTTTTTCTCCAATAGTTTCAAGCTTTGGCATCCCTCTTGAATGCCACCATCACATGCTAAGCCATAAAAATGCATGGCATCTTGTTTATTTTGCTCTCTGCCTATACCATTCTCATATATATTACCCATATTATAACATCCCAGTGCATCTCGAGCTTGACATGCTTGATCAAAAAAATCATGGGCTTTTTTATAATCTTCTTTCACCCCTTGCGCTGTAATATATAATGTACCTAAAGTAGAACATGATTTTGCATCATCTTCCTTACACGCCCTTTCTAACAAACTGACCGCTTGAGAATAGTCTTGTTTTACCCCATTTCCATAAAGATACATATGCCCTAAATCAGCACAACCTTTTGAGTATGTTTCATTACATGTATGTTCAAAAAGTTTTTTTGCTTTAGTATAATTACGTCGTACACCTACTCCTTTAACATAGAATGTCCCTAACTTATAACAAGAATCAAAAGTGCGTTTACTACTCAACTCACAACCTGTAGTATAGGCTTGAAGTGCCTTTTTATTACTTTTATCTGTACCTATACCCTTAACATACATCTCTCCTAGACTATAGCAAGCATCACCATCACCTTTCATACAAGCATTTTTTGTACTCTCAAATAACTTCGGGTTTACACTAGAGTACTCTTGACTCTTGTCTGTGTTTTTCTTCACCACATAATCATCACGTCTCTCACCTAAACCTTGGACTTCCATCTTTCCAAATTCACTACATGAGTCTTCATGGTTTGCTTTTTTACATCCACGTTTATAAGCCTCTCTCGCCTGATAGTAACTTTTATCTGTACCTATACCTTCAATATACATCTTACCTAAACTATAACATGCATTTCCATCACCTAATGCACATGCATTTTTAATCTCTCCAAACTCTGAAGCACTGGGAGTTGCACACCCAGACAACATCATGAGTACTAACATACTATATATACTTACCTTGTTCTTTAACATTTAATCCTCTTTCCCATATCTTACGATGATTTATTTTATTCTAACATAAATTAAAGAAACCAAAATTATCTTAGTTTCTCAATAAAAAACAATTTAATATTTTACATCCTGTTCGACTTCTTTCACATGAACGTAAAGCCATCTGTTGTGCTATTGCTTTATCTGCATGTTTAGCGCTCACTTTCTCCAAACCTATTGCTTTGGCACTACAGTACCATGTATGTCCAGAAGTATTGGCTGTTCTAGGCTCATTCTTCTTTTTCACTTTATTAGATTTCTTTTTTTGAGGAGCTTTCTTCCTCACAACTTTTTTATCGTTCGATATTTTCTTATTAGCACTATTTTTTTGAGGTACCGTTGTATTCATTTTTTTCTTATTTTCACTGTCTATTTTAACTTCTTTGCTACGCTCACTATGCTCTTGCACTGTGTTATTTTTTTCTTGCGTACTATTCTTTTCAAAAACTGGTAAAAATATCTCTTTATCTTTTGCTGTAACATCTTTTTTTTCCAATACATATGCTAATGTGACTGCTTTTCCATGTTCTAATATCATATTTTCTGTTTTATAAGATTTATACATTTTTTTATCAAATAACATATAAAATTCTATACCTGACGTAAGCACCATTTCATATACACCATTTTGGTAAGTGATCTCAGGGGTCAATTCTTTGGTTTGTTCTTCTTCTACCTTATACACTCGAATCTTCGTATCTGCTAACAAACCATCAAGGTATACTTTACCTTTTCCTAATTTAAGTATAAAATTTTGCATAGGAAAATCCAATAACTCATCGAATGATCGCTTAACTTTTAATGATTGATAATAAGGGTTCTCGATAGAAATTTCATAAGACTCTCCTCTATGGATAGGTATATTCCCGTTATTAAACTCTTTGCCATTTATTTTTATTTTTGTTTCACCTATCTCTACGGGGAGTTTAACATCAATTTTTATCTTAGTCTCATTTAAGGTAGGTTTGACTGGTACATTGACTTGTTTTGTATTTGATACTGTTGTCTTAGATATATTTGCTTCACTAGGGATTCTTTGCACTGGAACCTCGGTATCTAAACTTTCAACATTTGGTATATATTGTTTTGGTTTAGAAGTATTGTCTTTTTCTTTCTTTTCCTTCGCAGATACATGACTTAGAGTCATATCTGTCACTTTTGGATCTTCACGCAACACTTTTTTTGTAACTTTTTTATCTATAGCATTTACCTTAGGTTCTGTTTTCGTAAGAGAATCCTCAGTATTCCAATAAAGAAAAAACGAGATAAAAGCAACAATAAAACCTAAACTATACCAAAATGTTTTACTTCCCTTTTTCATAGCTAGTGTAGGAATTGACTTTACCGTAGAAAGAGCTTTTTTAAATTGATTAGAAGATTTAAATCTATCTTTTTTAGAAACACTTAAAGCTTTATCAACTGCTGTAAGAATGGCAGGAGCATAGGCATAAGGAAGTTCTTGTTTGAGAAGCGAAACATATGGATCATCTTTCCCAAGTTTTTTACGTTCATAGGCTTGAGGTGGTAGCATATCTGTAATTAAATAATATAATAAAACACCCATAGAATAGATATCAGATCTTGTATCTACTTCCGAAATATCCCCTATAGACACCTGTTCTGGAGATGCATACTCATAAGTATAAATATTGCGGTACTTCTTACTATGTTCATCATAATATATAGTACTTGCATAAAAACCCATAAGCACTGGTGTACCATCATTTTTGATAAGGATATTTTCCGGCTTAATGTCTAAATGATGTATACCTAATGTAGAAATCTTTTCAAGTGTATCCAATAAGGGATTGATTATCTCATATATCTCTTCATTATTCAATACACGTTGCCCTTGTTTGGATCTTTTTTCTAAATATTTCTGTAGAGAGATACCTTCTTCATATAAAAATACCATATATATAGTATTGTTTCTATTTTCAACCAGTTCAATAAATTTAACACTATTAATCTGCCCAGAACTGACAATTTTAGCAAGATTTTTTGCTTCGCCATGAAACAGTTTCCTAAGAAAATTAAAGTTTAATAATTCTTCTGTACTTAAAGATGCTTTTAAAAGCATCTTATTTTTATCCCCTCTGATCACACAATCTTTAGGGAAAAATTCTTTTATAATATATATTCTTTTATCTGATTCATTGTCAATCGCTTCTACAAGATATTCAAAACCAAATTGTGTATGATTCAGTATCTTTAGGATCCTGTATGTATCTAAAATTCTAGAGCCCACTGGCAAGGCAAAAGATAAATGTGTATCAATATTTTTTTTCATAGTTTATACTTTTTTATCATGATTTAAAGTTCAAAATTTTTAAAAAAATCTAAATACTTAAATTTTTTTCTTTTATTATAGCAAAAACACCATTGGCATACTAAACTAAATATATTTTAGACATAAAATATAACACATAAGCGTAATGGTATCTATGTTATACTATTAACGTTTAAACGAATACAAGCACTTAAGGTTTTTTTAAGTGCCTATCATTTTAGAGAGAAAGAGAAAGTATTGAAACGCATTTTATTCGTATGTTTTGCAAACATTTGCCGTAGCCCTTTAGCCGAAGGCATTACACGAAAAATAGCCAAAGAAAGTAATTTGGATATTGTTGTTGATTCTGCAGCGACACATGGTACCCATGAAAGAGAACTACCCTGTAATAGTTCTATAAAAATAGCTGCATTACATGATATTGATATATCACAGATACGGGCTAGACAAGTTAAGGTAACAGACATAGAAAGTTTTGACTATATTGTTGCAATGGACAGAAACAATAAAAAGAAATTAGAAGACTTGGGCTTTAAAGATATTTATCTTATGGGAGAATTTGGAGGTTACTCGGGTAAAAGTGTGCCTGACCCTTATGTTCTTAAGGATTTTGATGAGGATATAAAAGAGATCTATGAGGTTTACAGTATGATAGATACCTGTGTAAAAGATTTTATCTTAAAGGTTCAAAATGGAAGCATCTGAATTCGCTATCATTACAACAACAACGGATACAAAAGAAAATGCTCGTATCATTACCAAAGTATTGCTTGAAAAAAAACTGATTGCCTGTGCACAATGCACAGCAACACAAAGTTCGTATAGATGGCAAGGTAAGATAATAGAAGATGAAGAAATATACCTTCAAATGAAAACAAAACAATCTCTTTTCTCTAACATCAAAAAAGAAATTGAATCCTTACACACGTATGAAACTCCTGAGATTATTATGACACCTTTATTAGATGCAAATCTAAAATATCTTCAATGGATAGAAGATGAAACAGATTAAAGATAGATCAGCTATAACCAATTTTTCCTCAAATCAAATCATTTAATACACTCTTAATGGTAGGAAAAGAAAATCTAAAACTACATGCTAAAAGTCTTTTAGGATACACACACTGTCCGTTTAAAAGTACTTGAGCACCTTCTCCAAAAATAATTTTTAATATAAAAGATGGTACTGTAAAAAAAGATGGACGATGTAATTTTTCAGCCAATACCTTAGTGAATTTTTCATTAGTAGTGTGATGAGGTGTTGAAAGATTAAATATACCCTCTAAATTTTTTTGTGTGATAAGTAACTCATATGCCCTAGCTAAATCTTCTATGTGTATATATGAAAATGCTTGTTTTCCACTTCCTATCTTTCCACCTAGACCTAATTTAAAAGGAAGTAACATTTTTTTCAATGCTCCTCCATGTCCCATAACGATAGAAAATCTAAAAATAGCCATTCTTTTGTCTACTTTTTGTGCTTCATACTCCCAATCTTTACACAATGCTGCTAAAAAACTATCTCCCATGATATACTTTTCCTCATCGCACATTATATTATTTGCATAAATTCCTATCGCTGAAGTTGATATGAAGACTTGTTCTTTGTTATTTGCATTTATAGCTTTTACTAATGCCTTGGTAGTATCGATACGACTATCGTAAATTAATTTTTTATATTTAGTAGTCCAACGCTGAATAATATTTGCACCTGCAAGATTAATAATCACATCTACTTCAGAAATAGTCCCTACTAACGCTCTCTCATCACTTAATATATCTCTTTGTATCCCTACTACTTTGTAACCTTTTCTTT
>DQVJ01000274.1 GCA_015661795.1 Sulfurovum sp. | reverse complement strand
CTTGTGCTGGAACCATCATCCACATATTGTCTGCATACCATCTTACATACATACCTGAGTCATGCTGTGCACTCTCAAACGGATCAGCTCTGAGGTTGGTAATAAGTGGCCATGCCGGTACTTGACGGAATGCTTCGTTGATCGCACCTTTTTCAGTAGCAAATGCAATTTTGAAATCATCTACACGGATGGCATTGAGCATACCGCTTGCCGCGAAATACATGATCTCTCTTCTTGGACCTTTATCTACTTTACCTTCAAAGTACGGTTTAAAGTTATAGCCATCAAGATGAACTCTAAAATCTTTACCATTAGCTTTCATACCCTCTTTGGAAGCAAGCTTCTCTTTGACATCAGGTACACCTGCTGCCGCAAGTAATGTAGGCATCCAGTCTTCTTGACTCATTGTATCATTATAAATAGTTCCAGGTTTAATGGTATTTGGCCATTTCACTACTTGAGGTACTCTCATACCACCTTCCCAAGTACTTCCTTTTTCACCATAAAATGGTGTAGCACCACCATCAGGCCAAGTAAACTTTTCTGCACCGTTGTCTGTTGAAAAAATAACAATAGTGTTATCTTCAACACCTAGTTTTTTAACATGGTCTAACATATCTCCAACCATATCATCCAACTCTTTCATAGCATCTGCATAAAGAGAGATACCGGTGATACCTCTATACTCTTTTTTCTGACGTGTCCAAACATGCACACGTGTATAGTTCATCCATACAAAGAAAGGTTTGTCTGCTTTAACAGCACGTTCCATAAAGTCCTTTGCTGCCGCACCAAACTCATAGTCAATACCTTCCATTCTCTTTTTAGTAAGTGGCCCTGTATCTTCTATCTTTCCATCTGCTTTAGAGTGAATGACACCACGAGGTCCATATTTTTTATGAAATTCCGGATCTTTTGGATAGTAATATGTCTCAGGTTCTTCTTCAGCATTAAGGTGATAAAGATTTCCAAAGAACTCATCAAAGCCATGGTTGGTCGGTAAGTGTTTATCTTGGTCACCCAAGTGGTTTTTACCAAACTGACCTGTTGCATACCCTTGCTCTTTTAAAAGATCACCGATCGTTGGAGACCAATCAGGGATACCATGATCAGACCCAGGCATACCGATAGTCAGGAGACCAGTTCTAAATGGGTGTTCCCCGAGTATGAACGAAGCACGTCCCGCAGTACAAGAGTTCTGTGCATACATATCTGTAAACAGAGCACCCTCTTTTGCAATAGAGTCAATGTTAGGTGTTTTATATCCCATCATACCCTGATTGGTAGCCGAGATATTCCAATAACCGATATCATCACCCCACATTACCAAAATGTTTGGTTTTTTAGCCATAAGTTGTGTTGGCATTGCCACTGTAGCAACACCTAAACTCAAAGCCAACAATAGTTTCGAAGTTGTTTTCTTCATCAATTCATCCTTTTCTTTTTGATTGAACCATAAGTATAGTATAAGAGATTGTCGCAATACTGGCATTTATAAATTTTTATAAAAAAAAATTAATAATACTTTATACAGAGGTAATCCTATACCCCTCACCATAAATATTTTGTATCAACTCCTCAGGGAATTTTTTTCTCAGTCTCTTGAGAAGATGACTAAGTGCATTATAGGCAATACTATACTCTTCATCTTCCCATATCAAATTTGTTATGCTCTCAAAAGAGATCACTCTGTTGCACTGTTGCATCATAAATTCAAGCAGTATTCTCTCCCGTTTTGTTAAAGGAATGATCTCATCATGGTACAAAAGGATCTTCTCTTCTTTTTTCCAGAAATAACCATTTTGAAGTCTTATAATATTTTTTTTATCCATTTTCTTTTCATAGCTTAGAGCCATCTCTTCAAATAGAGCAAGAAGCTTTTTATGCGGTACAGGTTTTATGAGGTATTCAGATAATCCCAATGTAATTGCTCTGAGTAATTTTTTCTGATCAGAGTATGCACTCAATATGACAATAGGTGTAGTTTTGTCACTCTTTCGAATTTTTTCTATCACTTCTAGTCCATCTATTTTGGGTAGATTGATATCAATCAACATCATATCAGGGCTATATTGTTCATACTGTTCTAGTGCTTTCAAACCATCTGAGGCTTCATAGATCTCTTTAAATTCTGGTTTGAGTATGCGTATAAACTGTTCACGCAGTTCCTTGTCATCCTCTACATACAGTAAAGTTAATTCACTTAGATTACTCATTTCC
Source organism: Sulfurovum sp. (assembly GCA_015661795.1). Classification (GTDB taxonomy): domain Bacteria; phylum Campylobacterota; class Campylobacteria; order Campylobacterales; family Sulfurovaceae; genus Sulfurovum. The sequence goes on along the minus strand of DQVJ01000274.1, from coordinate 1,725 downwards.
TACCTTATCTAGCATAATTAACACTTCACTTCCTTCCTCGCTGTTAGAGATAGAAAGTTTACCATGCATATTTTTCTCGATGATCATTTTAGACATATAAAGTCCAAGTCCTGTACCACCATCTTTTACTTTTGTTGTAAAATAGGGTTCAAATACTTTATCTATGATCTTCTCATCTATGCCGCCGGCATTATCAGAGATTTGAATGTACCCTTTAGATACATCAGAAAAAAGTTTGACTTTAATAGTCGGGTTTTTACTATCTTTTTCCATCAGAGCCTCTTTAGCATTACCTATCAGACTTAAAATGACTTGCTGAAATTCACTGGGGAATCCAAGCACAGTAAAACTCTCACCTTCTTTTGTAATTTTAATACTGTTTTGCTCTAGCTGATTGAGGTTAAGATCAAAAGCTGATTGAATCTTTTCCATAACATCAAAAATTCTTTTCTCTTTATCTATTTTATAAAAGTTTTGAAAATCATCAATAGTATGAGACATATATTGGATGATCTCACTGTTTTCCTTGATGAATTGTTCTAAAAAATCTTTATCTATCTTTTGCGCTATATAATCCTTTTCAATCATTTCAACATTGATAAGCAATGTGCTTAGTGGTCGCCTCCACTGGTGTGCGATGGAACCTATCATCTCACCCATTGCTGCAAGTTTTGTTTTTTCTAAAAGCATAGCATCTTTATAGTGTATCTCTTGCACTTTTGCAGAAATCTCTTTTTCCAAATTTTCATTAAAATTTTTAAGTTCAAGTTCTGCTTCTTTTCGTCTTTTCACTTCTTTCAATAGCTTTCTAACCCAGTAAAGACTTACAAGTACAATAACCAAAAGAAAAGAAGCAACCTGTATTAGAAGTATATAATCAAACCCTTTTTCAACCTTTACTGCTATCCAGGTATGTATGATGTCTCTGATCTCTTGTTCTTCTATCTCATCAATAGCTTTGTTGACAATACCTAAAAGCACTGTATCATCTTTTTGTACACCTATACTGGCACTTATAGGTTTTTTACTTATCTTTTCCATGATCTTTAATTCATTACTATAAAGATTTAAGATGTGGTAAGCCAGAGAGTAGGTCTCATCTATGTATCCATATACTTTACCCTCTGCAACCAAGTCAAGTCCCTTATCGATAGAATCTACCATTACAAAATTTAAGTTCGGAAATTTATGTTTTACATATTGTTTAACACTTATTTGCCCTTTCAAAAATGCTACTTTCTTAGTGCCAAGGTGATTCAGGTCATCCAACAGTGGTGCATGTATCTTTGTAGCTATGCATATAAACCCCTCCAATACTTTAGCACTGGGTGTTAAATGAATATGCCTATTAGGTGCAGTAATGATCATAGCTGACATATCAACTTTTTTTTCTTTACTAAGCCCTATACACTCTCCCCATGTTTTCACTGGTACATAACGAATGGGGACTGGTATCTTTTTCTCCACTAAAGACATGATCTCTGGCAATATACCTATATTTTCTCCATCCTTGTAACCAAACAGAGGTAATCCTTTAGGACTAAAACAAAGCGTTAGCTCTTTTTTTTCTTTTAGGTAATTTTGTTCTTCCTGTGTAAATATAATGGTTTCACTTGCATAAGAAAAAAGAGTAAATATTAAGAGTAAAAGGAGTTGTTTAAATATCATATTTTTATTGTATCAGAATAGATTTGAAGTATACATTCTTATTGAGGTTATTGTATT
>DQVJ01000142.1 GCA_015661795.1 Sulfurovum sp. | reverse complement strand
CTCCAAAACGGATGGAAGCATCATCTTCCACTTGTCCGGGAACCAAAACAATCTTTTTGTCTTTTGGGAGTTCCAGTTTAACATTGTCATAATTATTGTATTTCGATAACTTTTTTTCAATGAGATAGTGTCGAAGTTTTTTAGCCCGTTCCAGTTCTTCTGCAGTAAATTTATGGTGACTAAGCAAATGCTCCAAGTCACTCTCTTGTGTGGGATCAAAGTAGATCCCTCGACTGTCTATCACCAAAGAGTAAGGCTGAGTCAGATCAGAGCCAAGCCCAACAGAACGTATAAAGCCATCTTCTACACGGTATACACCAATACTATGTTTTTTAGCATACTCTTCGACTTCAGAAAACTCTTTTTTTCCCCAAATATAGATACGATTATTTTCATCTAAACCCCTAGCAATAGCTTTAGCAAGGTAATTTTTTAAAAAGAGAGAGTTTATAAAGTGTTGTTTTTTAAAGTTCTTGACAAAGGGCATCATAAAAGGGTGTTTCCAAGCAGAAAAGCCAAAGAAAAATACCTCTACTTCAAGCTTCTTGTCTCGTTCTCTATATCTGACAATAGTTGAAATACTCTCGATGATGTCTGATGCTCTTTTAGTATAAGGGTTCGCATAGCGCGTGTAAAGTATATAGGCCGCAGCAAAAATCTCTTCAACACTTCGAGTTTGCCTACGACGTTCACACTTGGATCTATCATCAGTCACACCCCAACCTGCATAAAAAGGCATCCCAAAACAGACACATTCACAACCTACAAGTAAAGCTTCAAAACCCATACCAGATGTTTTAGTGTACACTTTTGAAAACTGTTTTAAAAGCGAGATAGGGTTAACATTTTCTTCTATGATAATGCATTTATTTTTTGCAGCTTCTATATCTATATCTGACTCTTTTATTCCAAAAAGAACATCAGGGTGTATTTTTAAGTACACTTTAGCATCTGGATTTTCCGAAATCGCTGCATCTATCATCTCATCTGTAGAAAAGTCATCTAACATCCCATACTTCAAAGAAGCATCACCTGCCGTTTGGGCTACGACCAAAATATTATTCTCTCCAGGAATTGAGACTTCAGTCTCATCGAGCAAAGGTGCATTGTTGTACTTAGAAATACAATACTCTTTCATGAGTACCATAGCCTCTCTTGCCCTTTGCATCAATCCTTCATCAGCATTAAAATTATAGCTATTTAGTATGTTTTCCAGCCTAGAAGGAGACGTAGCATCGTAGTAAATACCCACATCATCTTCTACTAAAGAAAAAGAGGGAGAGCCATCTATTCCAAGACCTATGGAGCGGATGAAGCCATCTTCAAGCAGTGTTAACTTTCCATCAAAGCGTTTATGACACCATAGGGCAAAACGTCCCGTACGTTTTCGTCCCCACCCCTTAAAGTGTTTCTTCGTTAAGATTGATACGACACTATTGAAATAAAACATTAATCCTCTCAAACTACAATACCATCTTTTCTACAAAAAGTTTTTCTTGGAATAAAGAGATGGACTCTAAAAGTGTATAGTATTTTTTTGAATCCTTTAATTGTTCCGTAATCTCTCCAAGATTATGATCATCATAAATATATCCCAAATTATTTTCTTTGACTATCTCAGCTAAATATGTCCCTTTGTAAGCAATCACAGGAATCCCAACAGCCATTGCTTGGAAAAACTTATTTGGTAAAGACAATCTATAGCTTAAGCAGATATCCTCAGTACTGCACCACATAATCGATTTTTTTTTCTTAATCAGTTCAAGGAGTTCAGTCAAATAGTTTGTTGAACCAAGTATCCAATTATATTCATATGCAACGTCAGGAGTTTTTAAGAGAAAGAACCCATGTACTTTTACATCTGTTTGAGAACAATCTTGACCTAGACTTTCAAGTTTCCTACCATTGATACCACCACCCACATACACAATAGCAATTTCATGCATGTTTTCATTAAACATACTGATTGCATACCCCATATGTGGAGAAAAATGATTATTGTCTACAATAGTGATTTTAGATTCTGGAATATTATAAATATCCATGTATAGCATTTTTATTGGCTTATTAACTACAATGACTTTTTCAGCGACATTAATAACTTTTTGCTCGAGTAGCATATCAAAAACAACTCTAAATAAACTGTTTTTACGATTACGATAAAACTCAACTTCATGTGCATCATAAATGAATTTAGCTTGAAAATGTCTTGCTAGTTTTATGCCGACCAGAGCACAATTTAAGTCATTAGCATATATTGCATCAATTTCAGAATTATTATATGTAGATTTAATCATATTTGTAGTTTTATCTGCATAATAATTAGCTCGCAAGGATGCTTTTAATCCTCTTATTATTTTATCAGGTTTTAAATGATATTTTTGATAAAATTTGATCCAAAATACAGGTGCATAAATACCTGCATACAATATCGTCCAAATGTTTCTAAAGATAAAATCATAAAAATTTGAATAATTATATTCAAACTTTGAACAATCAATAACAATAGGGGAATCATATTTATTGATTACTTTTAAAACACGATGATCTCCTTCTAAAGGCTCATCTATTAAAATTATAGTTTTCTTCATAATCATTGAGTAAAATATTTTTTAATGCCATATCCTTTTTAGAAGACTGCATCAATCAACTATCTACTAACCCCGAACGTACAGGATCAAACTCACTTTGATTTAAAGTTTTCCCGATACTTCTTAATTTAATATCTTCTGTCGTCAATTCAAGTTTCTGATGATCCAAACCTAATGTATTACTATATATCACAAATAACTTTTCTAATTGTTTTTCCCAAGAATATTGTTGCACTAAATTCTCATACTGATCATCTGACATAATATACTTTTCTTTAGTTTTCATAAGTTTTGAAATATAATGCGTTAAATATATCATATTATTGATGTCAATTGCAATCCCATTATTATGTTCTTCTAAAAATTCTTGTATCTCATCTAATTCATTAGAGATTATTGGAACATTTGCAAATGATAATTCAAACAGCTTATTTGGCATACTATACTGATAAGATAGTGTTACAGGTTGAACAGAAATAATTCCTAAATCAGCATCTTTAATATAATCCACAACTTTATCGTATGGAACTGGAGGTAGAATAGTAAATCGTGATGTTACTTTATATTTTTCAGCCATTTTTTCTAAAAGTGCTTTTTGTTTAGGATCAGAAGGACCTACTGTAGCAAAAATAATATCGGAGGACAAAGAAGGTAAGATTTTAATAATTTCCTCTATACCTCTTCCCATTGCAACTTTACCAACATACAAAAGTATTTTTTTATTATCAGCTATTTTTAAATCTTTTCTTAGTTTATATGGTGACTCATTTCTGATTGGAGAATTATATATAACCTCGATTTTTGCATTAGGAAGATGCTTTGCTAATTCATTTGCAACATATCTTCCTACAGTAATCACACAAGAAGCATCTTTCGAATACTTTGTCTCAATATATTTTACATACATCTTTTGCAGCCAAGGCAGTGGGGGATTTCTATGAATTTCAAGCTCATGAGCATCATATATATATGGTACATTATTTATTGTCGAAGCATGCTTCGCAGTAGGTAAACATATCAAATCATGGGCATGAATAAGATCAGGGTTTATTTTTGATATTTCATCTGCATAAATAGAAGAAAAAAGAAAATATTTTATATAAGGTAACATTTTCTTTGCTAAATAAATAGCAAATTTTTTATTTATGAAGCGTACTAATTGAAAAAATAAACTTTTTTCAAACAATATACTAATGGGTTTCCACTCATATCTGTAAAAAGTAATAT
>DQVJ01000114.1 GCA_015661795.1 Sulfurovum sp. | reverse complement strand
TTCTTTTTGGATTTTCACAAGGTGCACTGCTTACCTTTGAGTTTGGTGCACGATACGAAAGAGAGTTGGCAGGATATATCGCAATATCAGGATATATTTATGATCCTTCTAAACTTCTAAAAGAGATGAACCCCGCCCTTAAAAATGCAAACTGGCTTTGTACTCATGGTACAAGTGATGGAGTCTTGCCTTATAACATATCAAAAAGGCAAATAGAAGAACTGCAAAATGGCGGTTTTAACATAGACTTTCACACCTATGACAAAGACCATACTCTTGTAGAAGAAGAAGTACACATGATAAAAGAATGGATACAAAAGAGGCTATAAACTCCCTTTGTGCTTCTCTTTGTGTGCACGTTTTCGTTTACTTGCAATGACAAGTATCTCTTGTTTTTGACTATCTGTAGATTTATGCCATACAAGCATATCGTCCAAGGTACGGAAGCACCCCAGACAAACATCTTTTTCATCTAAACAACATTGTTTGATACATGGCTTCTTAATACTTGGTTCCATTTGACTCTTCCCTTATATTGACATATTTTTAAGAGAATATCCAAATTTATTTAAATTTATATCTATAAAACTATGGTATATTTAAATATCTTAAATCTTTCGAAAGAGCTTATATGAAACAAGAAGATTACATCATCACCTCTTCAGGGGTAAAGATGCCTAAAATGATTTACGGAACTGCGTGGAAAAAAGAACGTACCACCGCACTGGTTGAGTCGGCTTTAAGATGTGGATTTTGGGGAATAGACACAGCCTGTCAACCCAAACACTATAGTGAAGCTCTTGTGGGAGAAGGATTGCTAAATATGCAACATGAAGGTGTCAAACGAGAAGATATTTTTATACAAACCAAATTTACTCCCGTCAGTGGACAAGACCCAAAGAAGATACCTTACGACCCACAAGCCCCACTTGAAGAACAGGTACGTAAATCATTTGCCGTATCTAAACAAAACCTCTACACTGATTACATAGATTCTTTAGTACTACACTCTCCTTATACGGTATTTGGGGACTTGATGAAAGTTTGGCATACCATGGAAAGTTTTGTGCAGAAAAATGAAGTGGGTCAACTGGGTATCAGTAACTGTTATAGCTTGGAAGTGTTGCAAGATCTTTACACACATTCAGAGATAAAACCTGCCATTTTACAAAACCGTTTTCATGCAAAAACAGAGTATGACAAGGAGATACGCCAATGGTGTGATACACATCAAGTCATCTACCAGAGTTTTTGGACATTAACAGCAAATCCAGAGATATTACTCAGTGAAACACTAGACGCTCTTTCTATAAAATATGACAAGTCTCCTGCACAGATATGGTTTGCATTCCTAAGGGAAAACCATATTGTCCCTCTTGTTGGTACAAGCTCAGCACAGCATATGTTAGAAGACTTGCGCAGTTTAGATTTACATCTCTTAGCTGATGACTTAAAACAAATACACACTTTACTGTAGAAAGGAATACATATGGAAAATTTAACGACACAAGTTTGTGAAGCCTGTAGAGCAGATGCACCCCTGCTTACACAAGAAGAAATTACAAGACTTATGCCCCAAGTGCAAGACTGGAAACTTAAAACAGATGACAACATACAAAAACTTACGCGTACCTTTCTAACAAAAAACTACGCGCAATCACTTGCCTTGACAAATGCAGTGGCAGCATTGGCAGAAGAGGCGAACCACCATCCTCTCATCATCCTAGAATATGGAGCAGTCACTGTTGAATGGTGGAGTCATAAAATCAAAGGACTGCATAAAAATGATTTTATAATGGCTGCTAAGACCTCTGAGCTTTTTGTCTAGGATGGTACTTTATAGCCTACAGCACTTTTGACCAACTTTCCCTCTTTGACAAGTTTGGAAATATTACGTGAAAAGGTCTCTGCTGTCATACCTAAAATAGAAGCTATTTCATACTGCTTCAAATCTAGACTCAAAGCTGGATTTTTCTCATAAAACTGCAGTATCTTTTCTGTTGCAGTAGAAGCGATATTGAAGTGAATATTTTGTTGTAACAAGTCTACCTTTTCAAGTAATGACTGAATGATTGCATATGAGATTTTAGGGTTAGTAATAAAAAGTTTTTCAAACTCATTGATATCGATTTTAACAATAGCACCATCTGTTTGAAATCTGGCACTCGAAGGTAAAGGTGTGTGACGAAGTGTCGCCGCTTCTGCCAGAAGTGCATACCGCTTAAAATACCCTATGACTATCTCATTACCCTTGTGGTCATGTTTAAATATACTGACAACACCATCTATCAGAAGCATGAGTGAATCACTTATATTTCCTTCTAGAAACAGCGTTTCATTTTCTTGATATTTATAAATATGTGAAATACGCTCTAATGCCTGTATCTCTGTCTCATCTAAGGTAGAGAACATACTTACTTTTTTTAATATCTCTTGGATTGGCTTATTTTGCATAGATTACTATATCATGATTTTATATAAATTCAAAACCTATTTTATCTCAAGCAGTGTAGTACCCTAATAGGAATACGTGTCGTCATAATACATTTTTTCTAAATAATCCCAAAAAGAGTTCCCCACAATGTCATTTTTGACCTCATATACCAATGTTGTTTCAAAGTCATATAAATATGTGTCATACACCGTTGCACGTTCATGTTGAAATGGTGTTAGACAGTAGCAGACCTCATACCATTCAATGGTCTGTCCATCCACCATCAGTGCATCTTTCATAGCTTTTAACATCGTTGTACCATCTGGTTGTTGAGACTCTATTTTCCCGTTAATCAAAGCAGCAAAAAAGTCTTTCATTTTGTCATGTTTTATTTTTGCTTTTACTTTATATAACATTCTGCATCCTTTCAATACTTTATGATATCACTGTATTGTGTAGCGTATATGTAAACATAGTATAATACTCGCATTACATTTCCAAGGGCAGGCATGAACATTACCTATCAACTCACACGTAACGAATATCAACAGGCAGTCACCTTCCATAATACAAAAGGGAAACGTGCGATTATCCTCTCTTTTTATGCTGGTATTACGACTTTTTTACTGCTTGCTAAGACTGATTTTTCCAATATTAGGGAAGTCATTACCAACATGATTGTCGTCTTTTTTGCCATATCATTTTATATTTTGTTTATACGTATGATCTCAGACTATCAAGCAAAAAAACTCTACTTAAAGAGCCCTAGTTTGTCAGATGAAGTCACTTTACATATTTCGGGAAAAGGTATCAAATCAAAAAATGAAGCACATTCAAATATACTGCCATGGAGTAACTTTATCAAGTGGATGAAAAATGATCAGTTTTATCTACTCTATACCAATACACATCAATTTAATGTTATCCCTATAAGAGCAATGAATAAAAAACAACAAGAAGAGCTAGATACCTATTTAGAAAAATATATTCCTAAAAAATAGCATCATATTAGTGGTACAGACCACTTTTTATAATAGGCTACCAAACGCAGCGTTACACCAAAAACAAAGACTGTTACAGTTGTATAAAAATCGACCAAATCAAATACATTTAACATAAATAACATCGCACCTATTATCAGTGCCACCGTACCATAAAAACCTGCTTTAAATACAAACGGTACTTCATTGATAATTATATCTCTAGTAATCCCCCCACCTACAGCAGTCATGAAGGAAAGTGCCAATACACCTGTAAAATTGAGCCCACTTTCAAGTGCTATGAGTGCTCCAGTAATGCTAAAAGAAACCAGACCAATGGAATCACTTAAAATAAAAAATGCCTTATTTTCAACATTTTGTCTTTTATGAAACTTAAAAAGTATGAGTACAAACATCATGATAGTGACTATAATTGCCGGCATATCATAGGAGAATGCAAACGGTGTTCTGTCTACCATCACATCTCGTATGATACCACCTCCAAAGGCCGTGAGGAATACAGAAATAAGTGTACCTAAAAAATCCAACCTGCTTCTAACTGCCACAAAAAAACCAGACATGGCAAAGGCAATGGTGCCTATGTATTCTGCTACCTCAAACATTAGAGATCGATTGCATACTTTTTAAGTGTTTCCAAATCTATCAATTCAAGCATTTTTTTATGTGTAGCATGTATAAAAATCTGTGGTGCCATACCATCTTGTACCGCTTTGACAAAAGAGTGACCACCCAAACACCAACTCTCTCCAGGTTTCACTCCTGCAAAGTTATACTGAGGCATAGGTGTAGAAAGGTCATTACCTACTTTTTTACTATATTCCAGGAACTCTTTTGTCGCATAAATGCACACAGCATGTACTGCAGGATTATGCTTTCCCGTATTGCAGTAACCGTCTCTATGAAAACCTGTCAGTGGGTTAAGACTGCAAGGCTCTAGAGGCTCACCTAGTACATTAATTGATTCATCCATATTCTATCCTTTATCATAAAAAAAGATTATAGCTAAAATATTTTACTCTTTTCTATTTTTTGAATAAACCAAGTAAACTCTCCTTGCATTGTCACGACATTATGCATATCTTTTAACAAAATTTTTACTACTACAATCGCTATTACCTTACTTATTTCACTGTTTTTTTACCGAGCTTTATCCACCCATTTTCTATACCACCTTTAAGCTCATACACATTTTTAAAGCCCATTTGTACAAGCCCCTGACCTAAAGATTTCGTACGATTTGCATGTGCACAGTAAATGAGTATAGGCTCATTTTTATCTTTGATCAAACGTCCTAGGTTAAAAAACCACTCTGCTAAGTCTGCATCACCTTTAGGAGTAAAAAACATCATTTTATGTGCACCCTTTATAATGCCCGTTTGTTTCCACTCTCCTGGTGTACGTATGTCTATTGTCGTGTAACCTTTTGCCATAAGTTTTTCAAACTCTTTGGCATCTACAGTTTGAAAGTCTGCAAAAAGACTTACAGATAACAAGCTGAGTACTAAAAGTATTTTTTTCATATGATATATCCTTACAATTTATTTCGAAAGTGTACACAAGAAATATTAACCAACCTTTATAGCTTTTACTCTCAACCTTACATAATCTAAATTCCAACCCATTTGAGTACTATACATATACATTTTGACTATTTCTTTAACACCTTCACCATCTCTCGTACTGTAATCACGATAGATTCAGGTTTTTCATACTGTATCAGATGTCCACAATCTATCCAAGTCTGCTGTGCAAAAGGGTACAACTTGATGTAGTTTTTTTGCTTTTCAATAGCTCTATTTATCATTGTGACTTTATCAGGATTATCTTTTTTATGCTCTTCTTGTGTAGCACTAAGGATGAACATAAGTTTTGTATCAAAGTCTGGCATAGCCAATATCACTTCTCCCATCTTTGCAATATTTGTATCTAATACGATATTTTCTTCCGAGCCTTTCACGCTCTCTTCTGTCAAAATCTCAGGATATACCGCATCAACCAATACCATACCTTCTACTTCATTAGGATATTTTTTAGCAAAATGTTGTACATACAAACCACCCAAAGAGTGTCCTACAAGAATATAAGGTGCCTTCAACCCTTTTTTCTCAAGCATTATTCGTAATGCTTCTGTTTTGTCTTCTAAATGTGTACGCATATCTTCTATATTTTTCTTGGATAACGCGTCATCTACACGATCATAGGCAAAGAGGCTAAACTCTTTTGAAAGTTCCATAAAAGCACTATCCCAATACTTCATGCACGACATACCTGAACAAAAACCATTTTCAAAAACTATAGTAGGAACACCTTTAGAGATATGTGCACATTTTATTTTATTTTCTCCGACAAACACATCACTACTTACTCTTTGAAACTCCCGTAATGGTTTCTTGAGTAACATTCTATAGAATTTCATACATCTCTCATTTATATTTTCTCTCATTCTATCAGAAATAAATCAAAACTTTAAAAGGTGATTATAAAAATCAATAGA
>DQVJ01000219.1 GCA_015661795.1 Sulfurovum sp. | reverse complement strand
TGCATTTTTATGGCTTAGCATGTGATGGTGGCATTCAAGAGGGATGCCAAAGCTTGAAACTATTGGAGAAAAAGATTTAAAAGATTTAAAAGATTTTGTCTCATTTGTTTTTTGATTCTATTAGATCTCCTTGGTTTATTTTTTCAATCATATTCATGACACAAAGTTCTATCATAGAGTAGACTTTTTCAAAGCCTTCAAAACCATCGAAAAAATAAGGGTCAGGAACATCTGCACCTTTAGATTCACCAAAATCACCCAAAAGGTAGATATTTTTAAAACCAAAATTTTCAAGATCTGTTTGGTTTTTCTTGTCCATAGCTATTACATAATCAAATTTATGAATATCTTCATTTGTGATAGTTCGAGAGTGCTGTTGACTAATATCAATATGATGATTCAAAGCAACTTTGATGGAGTTATCACAAGGTGCTTCCCCAATATGCCATGTACTGGTTCCTGCTGAGTCTATCTCTAACTCTAGGTTTGTTTTTCGACTAAGTTGTTGCGCAATCCCTTGTGCTAATGGGCTTCTGCAAATATTTCCTAAACATACAAATAAAACTTTTTTCATTTTATTCCTTACTATAAACTATTTAGTTACAATAGCAAAAAAATAGGAACTGTAGATGAAAAAAAGTATCATTTTATTCTTTTTATTGACATTTTTTTCATTTGCTAAAGATTATACAAGAGATAATGATGTGATTTCATTTATCAATACACTGATACAGAAATATGATTTGAAAAAAGAGACATTGGAAAAATTATTTTTAGATGTGCAAGTACAACACACAGCTTTACGTGCTTTTACTCCAAGTAAGAAACAAAAACGCTTACAAGATAAACGAACGCCTCAAAAGATAAAGCAAACAAGGAAATATTATCAAAAATATGGATCTTGGGAAAGATATTCTAGACAAAAACTCAATAATAAACAAGTCAAGAGGGGAGTTGCTTTTTTGAAAAAGTATCAAGATATTTTTCTACGTGTTGAAAAGAAATATGGTGTTCCTAAGGAATATATAGCAGCTATCATAGGAATAGAAACAAATTATGGCAGTAATGTTGGAAAGTACCCTGTATTTGATACATTAACAACTTTGGCTTTTGAAAAAAATAGAAGAAATAATTTTTTTAAAAAAGAGTTAGAAAAATTTATACAGTTATCATATACCCAGAAATTCAATCCTAAAAATGTTTATGGTTCTTATGCGGGTGCAATAGGGTTGGGGCAGTTTATGCCTAGTAATTACGATGCATATGGGGTTGATTTTAATGGGGATGGACGAATTACACTTCAAAATCCATATGATGCTATAGCCAGTATTGCGAACTATCTTAAAAAAAATGGTTGGCATAAAGGAGAACTGGTTGCAACAAGGGTCAGCTATAAAGGGACACGTTTTAGCAAGTATGAAACGGGATATGAAAAAACGTATAAACAAGGTACTTTAGAGGATATAAGACCCAAAAAAACATGGGATTACAAGGGGAAAGTTCGCTTGATAAAACTCACCTTAAAGAAATATGATGAACTTTGGTATGGCGCTAAAAACTTTTTTGTTATTACCCGTTACAACCACAGTGCTTATTATGCTATGTCAGTGCATCAACTTGCTGAGAAGTTAAAGGAAACAAGCCATGAAAATTAGGGTAATTATCATAGATAAAAAAGGGAAAGATACCCTTTATACAGGTTTGATAGACCACTATAAAAAAATAGCAAAACCATTTGCGACAGTTGAGGTGATTGAAGTGTTTGATAAAGAGATATCAAAAGCGCAAGATACTTCACCAAAAACAGCGCAAAAAGCATATTCTAAAGCTTTGGAAAAATATATGTCAAAAGGACTCAATATTGCATTGGATCCAGCATCCAAAGAGGTAGATAGTCACGATTTTGCGAAATTACTTAAGAATAGTGTGCAGGTAAATTTTTTTATCGGCGGTGCATACGGCTTTGAGAGCCTTTTTTTAGATAAATGTAAAACTTCAATTTCATTTGGTAGAATAACGCTTTCACACAAACTTGTGAAAGTTGTTTTATTAGAACAGATTTTTAGAGGTTTGAGTATTAATAACAACCATCCATATCATAAATAGGAAAACTTACATGTTAACAAAAATAGAGTTAGAAGAGTTCCAAAATAAGTTATTAGATAGAAGAGTACAAATAGAGAAAAACCTTCGAGGGACTTCTCTTGAATTAGAAGAGATAAGAGGGTTAGAGTTAAATGATGAAGGTGACTATTCTTCCGCATCTGCAGAAACTATTGTTGATAATGCTATTTTAATACAACAACGAAAAGAATTAAACGAAATTGAACTTGCTTTAGATAAAATTAAAGAAGGCACTTATGGCATATGTGAAATGTGTGAAGAAGATATCGCAATACCACGGCTAGAAGTGAAAAATTTTGCGCGTTATTGTATTACTTGTCGTGAGATTAATGAAAAAGAGATGAAATAAAAACTCTATTAGAGGGTTTTCTTTGGATTTACTAAGTTATATAAAGGATATATGATGAGACTTGGTTTATATATTTTTGCAACATTTGCACTTATTGCAATTATCGGAGCATTTACATACACGATTAATGCAAATAATTTTATCGTAGAAGTAATGGGAATTAATTTTAATTTTCCTGTGGCAGTATGGATTATTTTGCCTATGTTACTTTTATTTATATTTACGCTTGGACATATGCTCTTTTATGGGGTAAGAAACTATTTCAAGTTGAAAAAATGGCAACGTGATGCGAATACATTGGAAGATGCTCTCTATTGGTCACTTGTAAATGAACCAAAAGAACAAAAATATGTGATGCCTGAAATCAAAAGTTCAGCAGTACTTTTAGGTAAATCTTCACTAAATATTCTTGACAATGTTGAGGGCTTAAGTCCAAGATTGGCTAAAATAGTCAATATTATCCAAAAGATTACAAATGGAGAGTATATTAATCTTAAAGAGGAAAAAATAGCTAAAGTATTTAATGAAGGCAATCCAATCCTGATACAAAATAGACTGAACTGTTTAGAATCTGATGAAAAATTTATTGAAGATGTAATGAAATCTCCTTCAAACTATTCTCAGAGAGTTCAAAAACAGGCATTAAAAATATATGCAAAAAAAGAAAATTTTGAAGTGGCACGAAAATATGCCAAAATATTTGATATTGAAAACTTTTTTGTGATGCTAGAGAGGGTAAATACGGAAGATGATATGGGTTTAACAAAAGAGATACTAAACGATTTTGTAGAAACATTAAAACTTTCTTGTATTGATTTTATTAAGATTGCACAGGTAACTAAAAAATATTTTAAACCTGATGAAAATCTAAGTTTATTCCATAAATATCAAAATGACAACGATAAAGCACAAAATGCATACCTTTATCTTTTATTTGAATATGAACTGTTAGATCAAGTTGCGGCATATTTAGAAGAGCAAGAAGAAGATGAGTTTATGAAGTATAGGGCGTTATATGAGCTTAAACGTAGCAATAACAAATATAAGTTAGAAGATATTATCGATGTGCATTCTGTGTGTACAGAGACAAAAATATTATAAACCTGTATGGCCTCACTCGATTTTTCTAAACCTTTGTATGTACTAGCCCCTTTAGCTGGCTTTACAGATCTGCCTTTTCGCTCTGTTGTGAAGAAATTTGGGGTTGATCTTACCATAAGTGAAATGATATCTTCCAATGCATTGATTCATCATTCAAAAAAAACATATAAGATGCTTGAAAAGGCACCTATAGAAAACCCCTATGCCATTCAGATTGCGGGGTCTGACCTTGAAGTTATTAAACGTGCTGTGGAGATCATCAATGCACGAGAAGAGATTACATCTATAGATTTAAATTGTGGATGTCCTGCACCAAAAGTAGTGAATAATCTGCAAGGATCTTCACTTTTAACTGATTTGCCTCAAATGGCTAAAGTTATAGAAACCATTAAAAAATATTCTAATAAAGAATATACTTCTGTAAAATTCCGCTTAGGCTTCAATGAAAAAAACCATGTAGAAATAGCGCATATTTGTCAAGAATCAGGTGCTGATTATATTGCAGTACATGGGCGTACAAGAGCTGGGAGATATAAAGCAGCAGTAGATTATGATGCTTTAGCAGAGATAAAGCAGTCTGTGTCCATTCCTATGCTTGCAAATGGTGATATCGATTCTCCTGCTAAGGCTCAGTGGGTTTTGAATCACACAAAAGCAGATGGAGTAATGATAGGACGTGCTGCAGTTGGAAAACCCTGGATTTTCAGTCAAATAAAAGAGGGACTGAAGGAGCCTACTTCTGAACTCATTAAAGAAGTAGTCTTGGAGCATTTTGACCAAATGATAAAACATTATGATGCATATGGGGCTATTATTTTCAGAAAAAACCTTCACTCATACTCCAAAGCAGGTTATCAGGGTGCATCACTTTTTAGGAATGATGTGAATAGAACAGAAGACCCTACAGAGATGAGAGAGATGATTGAAGCATTCTTTTCTCAAAATTTTATCGGTACATCGAGTTAAGTCAAATACCTTCAAAGTACTTTCTTTGAATTTAAAAAATTAAAAATGATATACTTCCAAGTTTATTGCTGGAGTGTATAAGATGATGGAACTTATGTTTGTGGGTATTTTTATAGGAACTATGTCTGGGTTCTTTGGTATAGGTGGGGGTATGATACTCATACCTATGCTTTTGGTACTTGGGTTTAATATTAAAACAGCGATTGGTATTTCTATTATCCAGATGGTGTTTTCTTCTGTATATGGTTCATACTTGAATTATAAAAGAGGTTCACTTATTATTGGTGAAGGGTTGTATGTAGGGTTAGGTGGTTTTGTAGGTGGTTATATAGGTGGATATGTAACAGAGTATATTTCGGATGAAGTTTTACAGTTTTTATTTTTCAGTCTTTTGATTTTTGCACTTTTTAGACTTTTTTTCTCTCAAAACCATGAAGATGATTCTCAAACCAAAACACTTTCTGTTATGCTACTTTTCAGTCTAGGTGTAGGCATTGGTATTTTTGCTATTACGCTTGGTATTGGAGGTTCTATCATATTGATTCCTTTACTTGTTGGAGTATTACACTACCCTATAAAAAAAGCAGTCAGTGCAGGACTTTTTTTTGTTGCATTTTCATCTGTTGCGGGGATGATAAGTAGATTGAGCTCGGGTACAATTGATTTTCAAAACGGGTTGATTGTAGCAACAGCATCATTGTTGGGTGTGACGCTGGGCATTTGGTTAAAAGAGCATATTTCATCTAAAAATCATAAAGTGGCATTATTAGTACTTTATATCTTTGCATTGGGTATGCTGGTAAAAAAAATATGGTTTTCATATTGAGGGGTATACCCATTAATCTTTTAAGTGAGTTTCTTTTATATTGTTCCTACAGTGTTTCTCAAGTTGAGGCACATGCATCTCTAAATAGGAAATCTCTTTTAAAATATCTTGACGAAATTTATCAAGAGGAGAGCGTATAGAGTAAAATGCCCAACGTCCTTGACGTTTGACACGTAAGAATCCAGCTTCCTTTAGGATTTTAAGATGTCTTGAAATACGAGATTGAATCATGCAAAAGGCTGCTTCTATATCACACACACATACAGAACCATTGAGATCTATAAACCTAAGTATGGTGAGCCTAGTCTCATCGTTGAGTGCACTGACAGTTTGTAAAAAGTTTTTCATATGGGTAGTGTATCGTAAAACTTTAGATGTATCAAGAACATAAGAAGTATATAAAACTATATGTAGGTACAAGGCAAAATAATTTAACCACTTACTCCTACACCTACAGGACCCGCTCGAACACCAGCTGTAGGGTGTATACCATTTTTATTTGCACCTACACCTACAAATCCAACTGGACCTAGCGGAATACCTATTCCAATGCCTGGGGTACATCCATGTAAAAAAAGTGCTACGAAAAGTAGTTTGACAAGAGATTTCATAAAATAACCTTTTTGTTGAAAAGTAAGAAAATACCTAATGACACAGCGGAGACGATGATGATAGATGCCCCGGACGTAAGGTTATAAGTATAGGAAGTCCATAAGCCAAGGAGTGTAAAGAGTGTAGCAATACTACCAGAGATAAACATCATAGAAAATAGACTGTTTGAAAGCTTTTCTGCAATATAAACAGGAATCGTAAGCATCGCAATAACCAAAATAAGGCCTACAACTTTGATGGCAACAACCACTGTTAAAGCGGAGAGTATAAGTATGAGTGTATAGAAGAACCTGACATTTACATCACGTAGTGCGGCATACTCTGAATCATAAGAGACAGCAAGTATATCACGGTACCAAAAGGTGATAATAAAGAGTATAAGAGTAAGCAGTCCTCCCATAAAATAAAGATCTTCTGAACTTACAGCGAGTATTGAGCCAAAAAGATAACTCATGAGGTCTACATTGTATCCAGGGGTTAGATCTACAAAGATTACACCTATAGCCATACCTACAGCCCAAATAAGTCCAATGAATGTATCCATACGATGGCGTTTTTTTAGAGTAAGTGCTGCTATGAGCAGGGCAGCACCTACTGCAAAAATTGATGCACCTAAAAATATGGGAAGACCAAAATAGACAGCAAGTCCAATACCTCCATAGGATGTGTGGGCGATGCCACCTGCTAAAAATACCATACGGTTCACAACAATCAAAGACCCAATAATACCAGCAGCAAAACTGACTAAAATACCAGCAAGTATGGCATGTTGCATAAATTCAAATTGTAACGCTTCCATCATGGTTTTTGTCTCCATGTGGGTATCTCTTCTTCACAGGTATCACAATTTTCAGCTCCGAGCATTTGTAAAAGTTCTATTTCACAAAAGTGTCCATCTTTCCCATGGGTATGGAAAGTTTGTGTTTTGTCTGATATATCATGATAGGAGAGTGTTTTATTAATGTGTGTTGCTTTGTTTGCATATTCGAGTATGACAGAGATGTCATGACTTACAACGATGATAGTGATATGTTCATTTAAAGTTTTTAGTAATTCATAAATCTCTCGTTGCCCGGTAATATCTATGCTTGAGGTAGGCTCATCAAGTATAAGTATTTGGGGATGTGTACATAGTGCACGTGCTATCATAACCCTCTGACGTTGTCCACCAGAAAGAGAACCTATTTTAGTGTGAGCATAGTTATCCATACCTACTTTTTCCAAAGCACCAAGAGCACAAACTTCTTCGTGCTTGCCATAACCAAATAGTGGACGTTTACCTTCAACATGACCCATCATTACGACTTCAATAACCTTAATGGGAAAGTCAGTATTTACATTGGTGTTTTGTGGCACATAACCTATTTGAGTGAGACTGTGTTTTGGTGTTTTTCCTAAAACTGTAATGTTCCCTTTTTGTGGGGTATACATACCTAAAATAAGTTTAAGAAGTGTGGATTTACCTCCACCATTTGGTCCTATGATGGCAAGAAAGTCCTTCTCTTCTACTTTTAGATTGATGTTTTCCAATACAGTTTGTTTTTCGTAGGAAAAACTAAGATCCGTGATTTCAACAACAGACATATTAATGTTGTCCTGTAATTGTTTTAGCAATGGATATAAGGTTTTCAGACCAGTTTGAAGCTAATGGGCTTACTTTAATGACAGGTATACCTAATTCTTTAGCAATGATACGTGCACTTGTATCGGAAAACTCTGCTTGTGTAAAAATAGCTTTAACCTGTGTTTTTCGTGCTTCCTTAATAAGATCTATAAGCTCTTTTGGTTTAGGTGCTTTACCTTCTACTTCTACCACAATTTGCTCCAGGTTATATGCTTTAGCGAAATAACTCCAAGAAGGATGAAATACCATAAAAGTAGGTTTCTCTTTCAATGAAGAAAATATTTTCTTTATTTGCATGTCAGTGTTGTTTAACAAGTTTACAAAAGTTTCAAGGTTTGTTTTGTAGTAACTTTTATTGTCAGGGTCATGTTTGACCAACGCCTTGTATATATTTTGTGCGATAATCTTTACATTCTTAGGATCAGTCCAGATATGTGGGTCATCACCTTCATGGGAATGATGATCATGTGTATGATGGGATGTTTTCATCTGTATTTTGGGTACAGAATCTGCGATATCTATGACTTTCATCTTTTTATTTAAGTTCATAAATTTAGGTAACCATACATTTTCAAATTCGACATCTATTGCAAAATAAAGGTCTGCTTTTGTAATAGCCAACATCTGTGAAGGTTTTGGTTCATAGGTATGAGGCGAGTTTCCAGGTTGAACCATCAGTTCAATGGTTACTTTATCTCCTCCAATGGCTTTTAGAAATGTGACTTGTGGTAGGATACTGACTATTGCATGTATATTTGACAATAGGTAGCTTGTTGATAATAGAAAAATAAGTATGAATTTATGCATATGTGGATTATAGCGAATATTGTATGATATCTGTCTATAAGATAGTTTATTATAAAATCAAAACCAAATATTTTGGAGTTTTATTATTTACATAAGGATTATGTATGATGCAATATGAAAGAAGAACCCATACTGAAGTCTCATTTCATGAAGATGAAGTTAAATTGGCAAAAACAGTGATGGATAAGTTAAGAACAACTGTAGAGTTTCTTTATTACCTTATGGATTATAGAGGAAAAGTTTCGTTCACGATGATTATTTTATCTGCTGAGCATATCAAGTTGGGAGTATGGCTTCAAAAGTGGAAGCGTAACACAGATGTTTTAATAGAAATTGATCCAGTTAAAAATGTTTACGTACTTATTTGCCAATCAACAGATCGTGAGGGTGGTAAAAAATTTGCAGAAATTTTAATATCCAATATAGGTATGAATGGTGGTCATGGTACTTATTGTGTAGAAACAGTATTGAAATCAACCAAACATTCAATACAAGAAGTCATCTTTAAAATGGTAGAAAAATATATCTCCGTTAAGCAAGAAGAAAAATCAAATCAAGTTTTTTTTACGGAATTGGAGAATGAAAAAATAAGTGATAATGAAGTAATAGTATATAAAAATGATGTTGTAGAGAGTTAATAGTTGGTTTATATTCATAATGTATAATTTCTGCAATTATATATTATAGGATTTTTCTATGCTGCAACTTGAACAAAAAAACACAACTTCATGTATATCGCATTCCTTGGTGATACTTTTACTACCTTTTCTTTTTTTGCTGGGGCTGTTACTGGCGTATGTAAATATATTTTCTTTGAAAGTAGAAATACATACATTAATCATTGTTACTTTTATATTTATTGTGTTTGCATTTTTTGTTAAACATAATGCCAACTACAGTATCTGTCATATGCATAGTACTTTTGCAGGTATGGAAGATGACTTACATACCGCATTACGTGCAAATGCTTTGACCATTATGGGTAAAACCAAGTCTACATTGCATGTTAAAGATTTTATAGCTGAGTATTATAAGGATATTCGAAATGATAATTTTGCGCGTGTAGCACCATCTGTATTCCCTATGCTTGGTATCTTGGGTACATTCATTGCTATAGCTCTGTCTATGCCTGATTTTACGGTACAAGATATAGAAGCTTTAGACCGTGAGATATCTTTGCTTTTATCAGGTATTGGTACAGCATTTTATGCTTCAATCTATGGAATTATGCTTTCTTTAATATGGACATATTTTGAAAAACGAGGCTTGGCAAAGGTAGATAAACAGATATTGGAATTGGAAAAGATATATGGTTCACGGGTATGGAAAAAATCTGAACTTATCAAACACGAACATATGCAAAGTGAACTAAAAGATCAACAGATAGTCCAAACACTTAAAGATACATTTAATATGGATTTTATCAAAGAGTTAAATGAACAGTACCTGAAAAACTTTACAACTATTATACATGATACGAGTAGCAGTTTTACAAAACTGACTGTACACATGCAGGAAGCATCAGCTGAACTTCGCGATACCTTGGAACGTATACAAGATAGAGAGGAAACAGTACATGCTATTGATGCCATGCAAGAGAATATCGAAGGATTTAATAATAATGCATTAAGTTTGCAACGATCTATGGAGCGTTTTGATGGTTCTGTAGATCATACTTTTGATAAAATTGATAAAGAGTTAGGCGTAGCAGTTGAAAAACTTACCACTTTTGCACGTATTATTTCTGAACAAAATCAACTCATACTGAAAAACATGGTTACCCTGAAAGAAGAAAAAAAACAGGAAAATGCGTAGTATGTTTCATCGTGATAAAAGTGATTCAGACAGTAACTTTTGGATATCTTACGCGGATCTCATGGCAGGTTTACTTTTTGTATTTATTCTTCTTATCGGCGCGATTGTTTCCAAGTCTTCTATACTCAAGTCTGTGTTACATGAGAAAGAAGATTCCTTGGTAAAAAGTTTGGCACTTGTAGAGGAACAAGAGAATTCTATGTTAGAAAAAGATACATTGCTGGCACGATTAATGGCAGATTTAAAAAAAGAAAAAAAACGTATAACTGAACAGGAAAAAACTTTAGAAGCTAAAAATGCCAGTATAGATAAGTTAAATCTCTCGTTGTCTGAAAAAGAGAAGCTTATAAAATTAAAACTTTCTGACATTGCAGAGTTAAACAAAAAATTATTGCTCAGCAATACAAAAGTAGATGCACTTAAT
>DQVJ01000016.1 GCA_015661795.1 Sulfurovum sp. | reverse complement strand
TCTCTTCCAGAAACAAGCAGTTTTTATCTGAAGCACTTTTTATAGGTATCCTATGGATGGTATATGCGCATAAGTTAACAATGCTATCATTCCATTATAAGACCAAAAGGGATTTTATGTATACAGTACAAATGGAAAAAGAATGTGGGTGCTTTAAAAAAAGTGAATATGCCAATAATGTTAAATTTGAAACACAAAAAGATGCCTATCAGTATGCCACTACGGTAGCTGAGTTTATGAATGAAGAATTTTGTAATCAACATATTTTTTCCGCACATAAAGGTAATGGTGATTACTTCATCATAAAAGTGACTATCAATACTGAGAAAGTCACTGGTGTAACACCTCATATTTCTTGTGATACTGGTTGTACGGCTACAGATAAATGGTCCCTTGAAGCTGCCCAAAAATCTGACCTTGACAACAGTAAGTCTTCTGAATAGTTTGCTATAATAACTAAAATCATTACAAAACAATCGAGGCATTATGTTTACAGGACTCATACGTGAAATCGCCACTGTTAAAAAATATCAAAATAACATCTTAACAATTCAGTCCAAACACACTGCAAAACTTGGAGACTCTATAGCTATCAATGGGGTATGCTTAACTGTAATTAAGTTACATAGTGATGGTTTTAGTTTAGAACTTGCAGATGAAACACGTTCTATCATTGATGAGAGCAAAATACGCGGACGCGTGCATATGGAACCAGCCATGATGATGCATGACCGTTTTGAAGGCCATATCGTACAAGGACATGTAGATTGTATAGGAACGGTCAGTCAAATCACCCCTAGAGAAAATGCAACAGATTTCACTGTTACCGTAGATAAAAAATATATCACGTATATCATTCCTAAAGGGTCCATTACTATAGATGGAATTTCTCTTACTGTCAATGATGTAGGTACAGATACGTTTAGACTCACTATCATTCCTCATACGCTCAAAGAAACCTTAATGAAACACTACACAGTTGGTACAAAACTAAACATAGAAACCGATGTCTTCGCTAGATATATAGACCATATCCTCTCACATCGCTATACTAAAAAAGGTATGTCTTGGGATGATATAGATACCTTGCAAATGTCTTACTGATGAATTTTTACAATTATGTTTGCCCAAATTCAGGTGAAACATTGACCACATTACTTATGCATAAAAACATTAAGATAAACCGTATTGTCAGCTCGAATGAAATCGAGCCTATTGAATATAAACAAGAAGAAGATGAATGGGTATTCGTTGTCCAAGGAGAAGCTACACTTTTAATTCAAGAAGAAACAAAAATATTGAAATCCGGAGATATACTTTTTATTCCAAAACAAATACCTCATAGAGTGATTAAGACGAAACAAAACACCCTTTGGTTAACGATTCATATTACGTAAACATTATTATATCTTTTTAAGTACATTTTGCTAAACTATAAGAAATAAAGGATATTAAATGATTACAAAAAAAATGGCAAAAGCACTAAATGTTCAACTTAACCACGAATTTTACTCTGCATACCTTTATCTGTCTATGTCAGCATATTGTAGTAAAAAAGATTTTAACGGTGCTGCGAGTTGGTTCTTACTTCAATATCAAGAAGAATTAGCCCATGCGACACGTATTTACAACTATATCATTGAGCAAGGGGCGATAGTATCACTTGAGCAGGTCAACAAACCTGAAAAAAAATTTGGCTCCCTGCTAGAAACTTATCAAAAAAGTTTATCACATGAGCAAACGATGACTTGTATGTTGAATGACTTGAGCAACAAAGCGTTAAATGAAAAAGATCACGCCACGTATAATCTCCTCCAATGGTTTGTAAACGAACAGGTTGAAGAGGAAGCAATATTACATGAAATCATCTCAAAAATAAAACTTGTCAAAAATGATGGTTATGGATTACTTATGATAGACAATGAACTTGCTAAAAGAACATCTGCTAAAAGTGGTGCACTAGCCTAACTTAGCTACTTACTTAGCATAGATTTGTGCTGGATGTAATCTTCATCCCGCATACTTTTAGCCTCAGTATTGCGTATCTTTTTCAACTCCATATCTATATGTTCTAAGCCTTCAAGAAATGTTAAAGATGCCACAGTTGAATAACGCATCATCTGCGCACGGTGTACAAAAATATAAAACCCATTTTCATACAACCCCAAACGTATAGCAGCTGCTGTTGAGTAAGTAGTGAGTATTGCATCTTCATTACAAATGCCCCTCACATCAAAAAACCATTCTCGTGTCCAAAGTAAAGGGTTATGCATAGGACTAAAAGCATCCTGATACACAATATCTACTTTTTTGCTTATTGCAGGAAGGATATGCCTTGCATCTCCCAGTAAGACTTCTATCTTAAACTGATCATCTTCATATATTAAATCTTCTGCAACAGCCCTAATAATATGCCTAATACTATCAAACTCTGAAGGGAAATCAAAAGTATGCAAAGAACGTACAAGTGCTTCATCAAACTCTGGAGAAAGTATATGTATCTTTGTATTTAAATGATGTTTTTGAATATAGTACAGTGTTGCGAAAGTGTTGTACCCTAAACCAAAACAGATATCTAAGATAGTGAGTTTTTCTTTTTCTGACCTAAGATGTAATGCGGGTTTGACATGTTTTTCCAAACTCTCATACAACGCACCATCTTTGGTGGAATGATAGGCTTCATTAAAGGCATGTGAATAGAGTGTATAACTACCGTCTTCACATAAAACTAAGTCCTTCTTAGCACTGTGTAGTGCATTATTTATTGGCATTTTTGAGTTGTTTTTTACTCATTTTTAATTTTTTGTTACTCATTTCTCCAATCCCTCTGTCTATAACATCTGCAGCAATCGCTTTAGCATCATCCAGTGAATGCATTTTATAGGTACCACACTGGTGAAGGTTAAGTTCAGGGATATCTTTTTCAGACTTTACACCCAATACATCTTCCATAGATTTTTTCCATGCTTTAGCAACTTTTTTTGCTTTTGGATTTCCCAGAAGTGACATGTAAAAACCTGTACGACATCCCATGGGAGACAGGTCAATGATTTCAACATTTTTATCATTAAGATGTTCTCTCATGAAGCCTGCGAAGAGATGTTCTAAAGTATGAATGCCTTTTGCAGAAAGTTTTTCTTCATTTGGCACACAAAAGCGTAAATCAAATACCGTAATATCATCTCCACTTGGTGTCGACATTGTCTTCGCAACTCTCACTGCGGGTGCAATCATCTTCGTATGATCTACTGTAAAACTGTCTAATAATGGCATAGGTATATCCTTTAAGTATAATGTTTATTATAGCTTGAAAATGGAGTAAAAGGGTTAAAAAATGAATTAAATATTTTCATTATTTGGTAATTTTGGTGCAGATAAAAGTAGTTTTTGTGTATATGCATTTTGAGGGTTATGCATGACATCACTTACAAGACCCTGTTCTACTATTTTTCCCTCTTTCATCACAGCCACTTCATCTGCAATCACTGGAACAATGGACAAATCATGCGTGATAAACAGATAAGATACAGCTGACTCTTTTTGCAGTTTTTTAAGTAACTTAAGCACTTGCATCCGAACAGAAACATCAAGTGCTGATGTAGGTTCATCACAGATAATAAGTTCTGGCTCTACAGCTAGCGCTCTTGCGATACCTATACGCTGGCGTTGACCACCGGAAAATTCATGAGGATAGCGGGTCAGATAGTCTGCTTGCAACTCCACTTTTAAAAGTAATGTTTTAATATATTCATCCTGTAATACTCTTGTTTGAGGACCCACGCCAAGACTTATCATGCCTTCTCTAATGATATCACCAATGTTCATACGAGGGTTCAATGCTGAAAAGGGATCTTGAAACACAATTTGTATTTTACGTCGATACACTTTCAAAGCCTTATCATGCAAGTCTACAAGATTGATATTTTCAAACTTTACACTTCCTTGCGTAACGGGAATCAAAGATAATATAGCCTGACCTATGGTACTTTTTCCAGATCCAGACTCTCCTACCAAAGCAAGTGTTTTACCTCTTTTGATAGAAAAGGTGACATCATCAACAGCCTTCACATACCCTACTGTTCGTTGAAGCAAACCTTTTTTAATAGGGAAATGAACTTTCAAACCTTCTACTTCAAGTAATGTATCTTTGTCTATATCTATGGTATGTTTTTCTATTTTTACCATGGCATCCTTTAACAGGCTTTTTGTATAAGGATGTTGAGGATGGGTAAAAAAAGTTTTACGCTCTGCTTGTTCTACTATTTCTCCATGATACATCACTGCAATCTTATCAGCCATTTGTGCAACAATAGCCATATCATGCGTAATAAAAAGTATAGAGAGTCCTCTATCTTTTTGTATTTTCTTCAAGAGTGTCAACACCTGTGCTTGTATTGTGACATCCAGTGCAGTAGTTGGTTCATCTGCAATCAATAAATCAGGTTCACATGCCAATGCGATGGCAATCATAACTCTTTGCTTCTGCCCCCCAGACAACTGATGAGGGTACCATCCATATCTCTCTTTCGGATTCTTCAATGCCACTTCTTCAAAAAGGGAAATCACTTTCTTTCTTACTGCATCTTTTTTCAACCCCAAATGTATTTTAATCACTTCAGCGACTTGTTCCCCCACTGTCATAACTGGATTAAGTGCAGACATTGGTTCTTGAAATATCATGGCTATTTGTTTGCCACGTATTTTTTGCATCTGTGATTCGGGTAATACAAATAAAGATTTATTGTGTAGTGTAATATCCCCAGAACGTATCGATATCACATCTGGTAATAGTCTCATGATAGCCAATGAGGTTAAAGATTTTCCAGACCCTGATTCGCCAACCAGTGCAAATATCTCACCTTGTTGTATCTCAAAGCTTATAGACTTTAGAAGTGTGTCTTGACCGATAGATACATTTAAATCTGTTACAGCTAACATAGTACTCATGATTTATTCCTTGGATCTAATACCCTTTGAATCCTGTCTGAAAATAAATTTGCAGCCAATACCAAAATAAACATAAACACAAAGGCAGAAAACAGTGACCACCATACCATGGGTTCTCTTGCCATCTCAAGCCTTGCTTGGTTGATCATATTTCCCCACGAATGCATAGTAGGGTCAACCCCCACCCCCACATAGGAAAGTACCGCTTCAGCAAGTACTAAACCTGAAAAGTCCAATACCACTGAAATAAGGATAATATGCATAAGATTTGGAATGATATGTCTGCGTATAATGGTCACTTTTCCTACGCCAAAAGCTTTGGCAGCAGTGACAAACTCTATTTGAGATATTTTTAATGTCTCTGCCCGTAACAAACGGCACAAACCCGTCCATGAAGTCACCCCAAGGATAATGATTAAAAAAAGTAAACGTAAGTCTGAACGCTCCAATGTTGTTTCAAACCATGTTGGGTTATTGTCCATCATCACCTGCATAGAAAGTACCCCTGCTGCGATGAGCAATACACCGGGGATAGAACTGAGTGTAGTATACAAATATTGTATACCATCATCTACCCAGCCTCCAAAAAGTCCGGCACTCACCCCTAATATAACTGCAACGGGTAACATAATTAATGTTGTCAATATACCTATAAGTACCCCTGTTCGAATACTTTTCAAACTTTGATACAGTACATCACCTCCCACCTTATCTGTTCCTAAAACATGATAGTGATAACTTAATAAATAGAGCCACGTAAAAGTGATAATCAACACTCCAAAGGTCAGATATGCTGTACGCCATGGTAACTCGCTTTTCAGTCCTCTTCTTCCACGCCACAATATATGCATAAGAATCAATACCCCTACTATCACCAACCCAACAAATCCTGCAAATATGGACTTACCGATAATGTCATCCCCTGTGCCCACATATTTAAGAGGTAAATATTCCTGCTTTGTCACACCGTGTTCATTTAGCACAATAGACTTGGTATATTCGTGTGTCGCAAAAGGTGCTGAATAGGTACGTTCAGTATTTTTCATATTATGCGAGAACATTATGTCAAGTAAGCTTGTTATCCCTCCATACTGTAGCGTTTTACTTTGACTCTCATTTGTCGTGGTAGCTAAACGAAAATGTACAGAATCAAGCAATGCAAAGAGAAGATAAAAAAGTAATATAATGGCTGAAGCCATCGCAATACTTGACTTAAAAACAGTATGCCAAAGCTTTCTGACTTGAGGAGAGCGAGAAACCGTCCAGGCCCATAGTAACAGAGATATAACCAATAACCAAACCATCACATCTGTCCAGAGTAATATAATTTTCATGATAGCTTTACCCTTGGATCAAACAGTGTATATGAAATATCTGTGAGGATCAAACCTACGATATACAGAACAGAGCCTAAAAACACCATCGCCTTGACGATAGCAAAATCCTGTGCATGAATCGCATCAATCGTATAAGAACCAAGTCCGGGAATACCGAAAAAAGACTCCATAATCAAACTGCCCATAAAAAGGGAAGGGATAATTACAACTACCCCTGTTAAAATGGGCAGCATTCCATTGCGTAAGACATGTCCAAAGAGTACTTTTAATTCGGACAATCCTTTGGCTCTTGCTGTACGTACATAATCTTGATTGATTTGCTCTAAAAATATACTTCTGTACCAGCGTACCCCTGAACCAATACCTGCAAATACCCCTATCAGTACAGGGAGTATAATAAACTTAACACCATCCCAACCACTCTCATACCCTGAGATAGGCACCCAATGCCACATTTTAGAAAAAAGTACCTGCCCCGCAATAATATAAAATAACCCTGAAATAGACATAATCATTACTGCCAAAATCATCATACTTGTGTCTAAAACAGAACCTCTAAAAAGTACCAAAAGCAAGGCTAAAGAGATATTGGTAATCAATGCTATCAGAAAGGTAGGCAGTGCTATTGCCAAACTTGGTGCCATTCTTTCTTTGATATCTGAACCAATATCACGGTTTGCATCCGAAAAACCAAAATCAAAAGAAAAAAGTTTGAGAGACTCTTGTACAAAAAGTGTGTCGGTAGCTTTTTGGATACCTTCAGATTCATAATTGATAAAAAGAGGCTTATCATAGCCCCTTGCCTCTTTCCACGAATGAATGAGTTCAGGAGAGACTTGTTTGGCTCCAAGTTGTGCTCTTGCCATATCATCAGGACTGTTCACCATGAAAAACAACAAAAAAGTAATCAAGTTTACCCCAATCAAGATAGGCACTGCGTATAAAATTCTTCGTATGATATAAGACAACATTTACTGCTTCTCCTTATAGATAACCATCTTTTGTCTATTGTGATACGCCCGTAAAAGAAGGAATCCCATGCATACACTAAACAAAACAAGCAAAACAAAAGGGAAAATGACCGGTTGATTCCACTCTTGTTGTTTTTTTACTCTTAAAGAAGCATTTATTCGCTTATACTTCAGTGTATTGTTTGCCATGTCATTAGGTAACACATTTTGATACCACTGATGTGACAGGGTTAAAGATTTTGGATGAATCCCCCATATCCACGGGGCATCCTCCCTTAATATCTCAGTCATCTCTTTAATAAGTTTCATTCTCTTGGGAGTATTTTTCATAGTCTTCATCTGAGTAAAGAGTGCATCGAATTTTGTATTTTTGTAATTTGAACTATTGATACCTGCTCCATTGGTATCCACAGAGGCATTACCACCATAGAGTAAAAAAAAGAAGTTTTCAGGGTCAGGATAGTCTGCATTCCAACCCCAGGAAAAAAGTTGTGTCTTTCCTTTTCTCACCTTGTCTTGGAAGCGATTATAATCTGTAGCTCTAATAACCAGCTGGATACCGAGTTTATCAAACTGTTTTCGTTGCCAATCCATTAATGCTCTGTCATCAGGACCAGTAGCAGTTGTATCATAATATAATTTTAAAGGTTTCCCTGTCTTTTCAGATATCCCATTGGGGTATCCAGCTTCTGCCAATAATCTTTTAGCCACATTTAAAGGTTTTCGTACCCTTTTCCCCTTCACCCAATCATATATTACCTTGTTGGTACCCTCTTCTCCCTCTTCATGCCCAAAAATACCAGGAGGAATAATCCCTTGTGCAGCGATACCTCTTTCATTCATAAAAATAGAGATATACTCCTCCTGGTTCTGAGCAATACTGATTGCCTGACGCAATTTTTTGGCCGCTTGTGAGTAGCCTCCTACAATTGGATCAACCATATTAAAAGCCAAATAAAAAATAGATGGTTGCACTGAACCTTTTAAGACAATACCTTTTTCCTCCATCTCTTGGCTCAACCCCATATTCCCACTTGTAGAAATCTGTACTGCTTGATCAAATGCTTCGGAACTGATACCTGAAGCATCATAATATCCTTGTAAAAACTTATTCCATAAAGGAATACTCTCTTTTTCTAGAGAATAAATCACCTCTTGAATAAAAGGTAATGTTAAACCTGCATCCTTTAACAAATCCTTTGGCACATGAGATGCTACTTGTTCTTCCTTACTTAAAGTAGGATAATATTCTGTATGATAATTTGGGTTCCTGAGTAATCTCATCTGCTTGTTTGGATTATTTTCTGCCAGATAGTAGGCTCCCGTTCCGACAGGAAACCAATTGAGCGTTATGTTTTTCGCTATCAGTGCATCCTGCTGATAAAACAAATCTGCTTCCCATGGTATAGGTGCAAAAAAATTCATACTTAGCCAATAAAGAAACTGAGGATACTTTCCTTTTATTTTAATTTGCAATCTATGGCTACCTACAACAGTCACCCCCTCGATAGTATAAGGACGCAAATCCAATAACTCATGATGCTGCTTTTTCTCTTTTGCTATTTGGGTAATCCTATGTGAGAACTTTTCCAAACCAACAATATGGTCTAACATACTGTCTAAAACTGGTGAATGGTTTTGTCGAACTGCCATACGTTTAATGGCATACGCATAATCTTCTGCATGCAAGTGTCGTGTGGCTGTCTGACTAAAGTCATAAGGTGTTTCAATCTCTTCCAAACTCTCTTTATCTAACGCACCATATATCAACTCCCCTGTGTTATTTTTTACAAAAGAAGGATGGTTTTGATACTTAACATCTTTTCTTACTTCCAAAATATATTCAGAATAAACCACATTGTCTGAATCTTCTGCCACTTCATTATTATCCTTGTCCAAGTAACGAATGGTAGGTAGAGTAGTGAGCGTTAGTGGTTCTAGTGCATAAGGTCTCTTAAGATAATTGTACTGTAACGGTGGTTCGTAGATTTGCCCGATGATAGCCCATTCATTCATAGAGTAAGAAATCACAGGATCTAACTTTTTAGGAGGTAACGAAAAGGAACTAAAAAGCGTATCTGTTTTTACTTTTTGACTGTCATGAGGATTGTTCCACACATCAGCGTATACAAAAATACTTATACACAATAAAATACTTATCCATTTGATACTTATCACCTTTGACATATACCTTTCTATTGACTTCCTCGTTCAATCAGATAGATTTTAACATATTTCTGTTTGATTACTAGGGTTGAATCGTTATCCATTTTTTTTGATAGGATTCATAAATTTGATTTATATCAATACATTA
>DQVJ01000173.1 GCA_015661795.1 Sulfurovum sp. | reverse complement strand
GGTGATGCAGATCTTATTGTCTTTTTAGCACCGATTACTGATAAATTGACAGAATATGAAAAGTTTTTGAAAATGATGGAACTTAAGAGCACAAAACATATTGTACTTTTAACTAAAATGGATCACGTGAAACAAGGTGATATACTTAAAAAACTGGGTGAGTATCAAAAATATCAAGACAGGTTTGAAGCGATTATCCCTTTTTCGGTTAATAAAAAAGTAGGCAAGACACAACTCCTAAGTGAAATATCAAAATATTTACCAGTATCTCCCTTTTTGTTTGATACTGAAATTTTAACAACGGACAATATACGTGATATTTATAAAGAACTGATACGCGAATCCATTTTTGAAAACCTCAGTGATGAGATACCTTATGAGAGTGATGTAACAATCGAAAAAATAGATGAAACAGATACGTTAGATACTGTATATGCAACGGTTGTGGTAGAAAAAGAGACTCAAAAAGGTATGATTGTAGGACAGAAAGGCGAAGGTATTAAACGTGTGGGAAAACTTGCAAGACAACAGATGGAGATTTTCTCTGGTAAAAAAATATTTTTAGACCTGCATGTTGCAGTAAAAAAAGGCTGGAGTAAAAATAAAGATGGCTTAGAAGAATTTGGTTATATTGTTTAATTTAGGTATTTAATATCATAAAATCTTGTAGATATGATTTTAAACTATGGCTATACATGATAACTAGGAAGGTATATGGTTAAAAAAGCTATATTAAACAGAAAGTTTTAGTTTTTGTAAGATAGTTTTAATATTATAACATATATAATTGTTTAACATACAAGGAAGTTTAGCATGTTTTTGAAAAAAAAGTCATCAGAAAAGTCACAATCATCTGTGAAAAATATCATGACAGTCAATGCCTATGCAGATAAATATTATCTTTATAAAAATGATGCATTTGAATCTCTTAATAAATTAACATATAACACTTCAAACTTTATCGTATCATATTTAAGTAACAAAGATATGATTAATACAACAGTGTATATTAGTAGAAGTATCCCTGAAGAAGATATTGCAGATATCTTGGATATTAAAGCTTATGAAGAATTGGGATTGGATCAGGCCAGTGACTATATTATTTCATCTATAGAAGTAGCCAGTGCCGGAGAAGAGCGAGAATTCCATATTTTTGTTGCGGAACCAGACATACTTAATGAGTTGTATCTTCCAATAAAACATCAAACAAAATATTTAGACTTAGTCGTACCCGCTCCTTTGCTCTATAAAGCACTTTATAGAAAAGAAATATTAGATGAAAACGGCACACATTGTTTCATCTATTTTACGCAACAAGATGCATTTGTTACTTTATACAAAAATGGTGAATTTTTATATTCTAAGTCTATAGAGTTTTCTTTAGAACAAATTTATGATAAATTTTGTGAGATAGTGGGTGAAAAAATTGATGAAAATGAATTTTTTTCTGTATTGGAATCGGAAGGACTTAAAACTACCAATCACGAATACCAACAACATTTTATAAAAATATTTGGCGAAATATTTATCACAATCAATGATATTATCATATATGCAAAAAGAGCATTTCACCTTGATAACATTAATCAAATGTTTATTGGCTCTGTACAAGGTCCTATTATAGGATTGGATGAATATAGTCAGAATTATCTAGGTTTACAATCCGCAGATCTAAACTTTAATTATAATATCAATAATGATGAATGGTATACCGATCAGTTACAATACTTAATGCTTCTTTCTTCTTTTGATTATATGGAAGATGAAGAGTCTATAGTCAATTTGACGATGTTTCCTCGAGCACCCTCTTTTGTAAATCGTGCGAGTGGACAGTTTATTATTGCGACACTTGCTGCTATTTCAATAGGATTGGCGTATCCATTGGTATATTTGGTTGGCTCTTATGTCAATGATGCAAAAATATATGCACTGACCTTACAAAATAATAAATTAGAGTCTGAGTCAAAAAAATATAAAAAGATATTGGGTCAAAAGAAAAAAGAGATTGAAATTTTAGATCAAAAAATAGACAAATTATCTATTAGATATCAGGCAAAGACAAAAACATTAACTTCAATATATGATAAAAAAGTGAATTATCGTTTAAAATCAAAAACGTTTCATCAAATAGCAGAAGAGTTAACTAAGTTTGATCTTAATGTAGATATGCTCTACAGTGTGAATGACACTTTATGGGTTTCTTTGGTAAGTTCTAGTGACAGAAAAATTACGGAGTTGATAAAATATATATCAGAAGTACATTTTGATGAAATAAATCACATAGATATTGAAGTGATTGAGAAAGATAGAGAAAATAGCTATTACAAAGGTCTGTTGAAGGTTGATTTAAGATGAAATTTATAGAAGATAAATTAGAAGAACTTGATGCATATTTTGCACCTAAAAAAGAGAGTGAAAAATGGCTATTGATATTAGGAGTTGCAGGTATTATTGCTTATCTTGCTTATGCATATTTACTACCATACACAGAAGATATGTATAAAAAAAGTGAAAGAAGTAAGAAAAATATACAAAAAAGTATTGTCGATAATAAGACTTATTTAAATTCCATTACGGTCTCTGGAGATCGTGAATTTTATGTAAAAAAGTTTGATAAAAATATTCATGATAAAAAAAATAAAATTATAAATACGGACAAAAAAATTCTTTTTATAAATCAAAACCTAGACAAACTGTCTGACATGTTATTCAATCAAAAAAGCTGGTCTAAGTTTTTAAATTCTATAACAGAAAAAGCAGTAGCACATGATGTAAATATTGACTATATTAATAACAAATATGTAGACAATAATGGTAGTTTTGGTTATGTACTGGAAATTGCAGTTGGCTGTACAGGTACATATAAAAATATTGTAAAATTTATGAACGAATTAGAACAAAATAGGTTGGTGACAGACATTTATGGAACTAAATTCTCACTCGATTCTGATTCTGCAGATATAGTTGCAGACATCAATATTTCTGTATGGGGGATAAACCACTAATGAAAAATATTATTTTAATCATACTTTTGTATACATGTATTAGTTACGCTAACTTGTCCGTAAATCAAATACGTGACATGGTTACTAAGATTCACGAAAAACGTGAAGGTATTAGTTTGAATACACTACAAGAAACGAAAGAACCATTTGTACGTTTAGAAGAAGAGAACAATGTAACAACATTTGTTATACCTGTACAAACAGAAGAAACTACGTTGTCCTTACATGCTGTTCTTAATCAACGGGCATACATTAATGATCATTGGAGAAATATAGATGATATTGTGGGAGGTTATACGTTGAAGTATATTGGAAAAAAAGGTGTGGTACTTAGAAATGATAATCAAATTAAAAAGTTATTTCTTCATAAGAAAAGAGAGAATTTTATTATGATTAAAGGAAGGGAATAAAATGAAGCACATACAATATTTTGGAGTAAAGTTTTTTAGCATATTTATACTATTGTTTTCATCAAGTAATTTGTTTGCAAGTGAGTGTTCTAGCAAACTATTTTCTGTAACGATTGACAGTAAACTCACTATAGGTGATGTGATTGAAAATCTAGCAGATACTTGTAATTTGACTGTTATTGTAAAAGATGAAGCAGCCAAAAAAAGAATGAATAAAAAACTGTATTATGTTAAATTAAAAAACAGTACATTTAGAGG
>DQVJ01000227.1 GCA_015661795.1 Sulfurovum sp. | reverse complement strand
CTTCTACAGTATACGATGATTTTTGTATGTTTATCTTGCTTGAGCATACCGAGGTTTTTTTCGAGTGCACCTACGGGTATGAGTGTGGCATTACGTAGGTGACCTTCTTTGTACTCTTGTATGGTTCTGACATCCAACAATGTAAAATTATCATCATTTTCCAAGAGATGTATGGCAAGTTTTGGCTCAATAGACTCAAAGTTGGCTAAAATCCACCCTTTGGAATAGGCAAACCAAAACAACAAGCCAGCCATCGCCAGCCAATAAAGAATATTTGTATATTTTTTGAACATAGTACTACTTTTAAAATTTTTTGATATTGTAACCCCTTTTCCTTTGTTTCACATGGTTACAAGACAAAGCTAATCTTTTCAAAAGCCAAACAACACAAAAACAATTTAACTATCTTTTGGCTATTATGGAACGTATATTCTTATAGATTCTTTTATGGCTCCTTCGGGTGTCAGCAAAGACTTAATGAAAAAAATTAAGGGATCAATATGACACATGTAATAACAGAACATCCATATTTTGGTGTATTTGTTTTATTCGCGTTAACGGCTGTAGCGTTCCCCGCAACACTATGGGCTGCTCGGTTTGTATCGCGAAAAATGGCACGACTTGACACAGAAAAGTTAAAACTCAGTATTTACGAATGTGGACCAGAGGTTACCAAGCAACCCAACACAATTTCTGTACAGTTTTATTTGATAGCACTTCTGTTTATTTTGTTTGATGTAGAGATTATCTTTATGTTCCCTTGGGCAATCGACTTTAAACTACTGGGTTGGTTTGGTTTTGTAGAGATGATACTTTTTATACTATTACTCGCAATTGGATTTATATACGCATGGAAAAAAGGAGCACTTGAATGGCACAGCATCAAGTAAATTATGCCAGTTCTGCAGGACTGCCGATCGCTTTAACGTCGGTAGACAAACTCGTAAACTGGGGACGTTCAAATTCGCTTTGGCCACTTACCTATGGACTCGCATGTTGTGCGATTGAGATGATGGCATCTGGCGCATCGCGCTATGACTTTGACAGAATGGGAACTATCTTTAGAGCCTCTCCTAGACAAGCAGACGTGATGATACTCGCAGGAACACTTTCTAAAAAACACTCTGAGTTTGCCAGACGTCTCTATGATCAGATGACTGAACCTAAATGGGTTATCTCTATGGGAAGTTGTGCCAACACAGGTGGAATGTTTAATACCTATGCCACAGTACAAGGGGTAGATCGTATTATCCCTGTGGACATTTACCTACCAGGATGTGCACCACGTCCAGAGACACTTCAGTATGCGATGATGATGCTACAAAAGAAGATACGTAGAGAGTCTGCAGATATGAAGAAAAATACCAAACAGGATTTAACAACCCAAACAGGTAAAAGAGCGAGGTTAATATAATGCGTAAGTATGTACCAAAAGACAACGTCCAGAAAAAAGCGTACTATACAGACAGATTTCATGTAGTACCACGTGTGCCTAGAGAAAAAGTCATCGATACACATTTTGAAGCCACTGTATTTAATCTAGGTGATTATGTAAAAGACTCCTACATTGAGATAGGACAATTGGTTGTGCATATAGATGCAAGTGAAAACTTTGCTGTACTAAAGATACTTAAAGAGCAGTGTGGATATACACAATGTTCTGAACAATCAGCCGTTGATTATCTGGCAAAAGATGGTGAATTTGAACTTTTTTGGCAAATGCTAAATGTTAATGAAGCAAAGAGAGTAAGAGTCGTCTGTCGTCTTAAAGAAGGACTGGCGATAGAAAGTGTTGAACCGCTGTTTAAGTCTGCAAACTTTGCAGAGCGTGAAATGTTTGATATGTTTGGTATCAAAGTAAACAATCATCCTTTCCTTAAACGTATCCTTATGCCAGATGACTGGGAAGGACATCCTTTACTTAAAACCTATCCTCTATTTGGAGATGAATTTGCTTCATGGTATGAAGTCGATAAGATTTTTGGTAAAGAGTACAGAGATATCATAGGACCAGAAAACAGAGACCCAGGGAAAATAGACATTGAAGATACAAAACGTTTCTCCCGTGTGGGATACGAAGTACCATTTGGTACAGAGTACAATGCTGATGAAGAAGTAGACATAGCATATAGTGAAACAGCATTGGTAAACTATAACAAAAAAACATCTAAACAGTTAGATGAAAGAAGATAGGGGAGAGCATGCAAGTACCTAATAAATTAACGCCATTTTTTGAAAACCTCAATTTTGAGCGTGATGACAATACAATGGTTATTAACTTTGGTCCTCAACACCCTTCAGCACACGGTCAGCTAAGACTTGTGCTTGAACTAGATGGAGAGCAGGTAGTAAAAGCATATCCAGATATCGGGTATCTACACCGTGGTATTGAAAAAATGGCAGAAAACATGACCTATAATGAGTTTTTGCCAACTACGGATAGACTAGATTATATTGCTTCAACGTCTAACAACTATGCCTATGCACTGGCTGTGGAAAAACTGCTTGACATTGAAGCGCCTAGACGTGCACAGGCTATACGTACCATGCTTTTAGAGCTTAACCGTATTATCTCTCATCTTTTCTTTATAGCGACACATGCACTGGATGTCGGAGCGATGTCAGTTTTCCTGTATGCTTTTAGAGAACGTGAATTCGCGATGGATTTGATGGAAGATTATTGTGGTGCAAGACTGACACACTCAGCAGTACGTATCGGTGGGGTACCACTTGATTTACCTGCAAACTGGTTAGAAAATCTTGCCGCATTCTGTGATAAAGTAGATTATGAAGTAGAACACACTTATGAAGCATTGCTTACAGAAAACCGTATATGGAAAATGCGTCTGGAAGATGTAGGGGTTATCTCAGCTGAAGATGCATTAAACTGGGGATGTACAGGACCGATGCTTAGAGGGTCTGGTGTCAAATGGGACATCAGAAAAGAAGAGCCTTATGAGCTTTACTCTGAACTTGATTTTGATATCCCGGTATCAGACAGATGTGACTCTTACGGGCGTTACAGACTTTATATGGAAGAGATGAAACAGTCAACACGTATTTTAAGACAGCTTATTCCTCTTTATAAAGAGACAGAGCCTCAGCTTATGGCGCATGCGCCACAGTACATCTCAGCACCAAAAGAAGAGATTATGACACAAAATTATGCACTTATGCAACATTTTGTGCTTGTTACGCAAGGGATGAGACCTCCACGTGGAGAAGTCTATGTTCCTACAGAATCACCAAAAGGTGAACTTGGTTTTTATATTAAATCAGAGGGTGACCCATATGCCTACAGACTCAAATGTAGAGCACCAAGCTTTTTCCATACAGGACTGTTGCAAAAACTGCTTGTAGGTACGTATCTTGCAGATGTTGTTACTATTATTGGTACAACGAACATTGTATTTGGAGAGGTAGATAGATAATGAAAAGATATGATTTAAGACATTTGCATGATGACTTCTATACGAGAATGGTTGAACTTATAGAAGAGGGACTTAAAGTAGATGAAGTGGGGATTTTTCTTTTTGAAGTAGGAGACTTTACTTCTATCCAAAAATCTGCTGATGTTATTAAAGAAACAGGTCATCTATTGATGAATTCTTTAAAGTTCAATGAAGTAGACTGGACAGTAGTGGTTAAAAAACTGAGTGAAGAAGCCAAAAAAGAACGTGCCGAAGCTTTTGCTGTCGCTAAACAAGAAGCAGAAGAAAAAGCTGCGGAAGAGGCAAGAGTCGCTGCAGAAAAAGAAGCAGAAAAAGCAAAAAAACTTGCTGAAAAGGCTGCAGCCAAAGAAAAAGCTTAATCACTCCCCCCTTTAAACAAAGTAGTTTACTATTACTTTGTTTCTCTCCCTGTATTTTTACAAGTTTAAATAGTTTATTATTTTGTATACGTTTTTTATTTTATGAGATTTTCAAGGATAAAAGATGATTTGTAGAAAGAACAGACCCACTCTCTATAAACAGAGAATGGTATCTGATAAAATTATTTTTGTTTAGCTACGATGTCATTGATAGCAAATGATGCATGGTTAAAGGCAAGTGCAATACTCCCTTGATCTGTCACAACATCACCAATAGTATAAAGACCAGGAATGTTTGTCTCCATTGTCTTTTCATCCATAAGAGGCTCATCCCATCTACCTGTGTCAATTTTTGAGTTTACAAGGAAGTCTACTGGACTTGTTCCTCCAAGAGCATACACAACTCTTTCGTACACTTCACTAGTACCATCTGTAAAGTTGACTTTTACTCTCTCTTCTCCAGGGTTTCCATCGGCTTCAACACTTTCAACATCCACACCTAGTTTGTTAAGAATTTTACCACTCTCAAGATACTTGAGTGTCATTTCTGTGTTGATTGGGTTCATTCTTGTGATTTCAGCTTTTCTGTAGTTAAGCGTCACAGTACAATCTTGCATATCTTCAAGATCTGCCAAACCATAAGCGTATTCACCAGCAGTGTCTCCACCACCAACAATCATAACTCTCTCTCCGTTATATACTTTAGAAAGGTTAAAGTTTAATCTATCTCTGATTGCTTTTGGAAATTTGTATCCTGGTTTGTTTGGTTTACCCATTCTTCCCACAGATACGATGACAGATTTTGCTTTTACTATATTGTCATCATCTACATTGATAATAAAAAGTCCATCATCACCTTTTACTGTATTCCAGATTTCTGTGTTATAGACAAATTTGTCTAAAACACCGTGGCTAGCAAGCAGGTCATCCATTTGTTGAATGTATTCTTCTTTTGAACACTCTTCAAAACTTACATTACCTTCGAACTCAGCTTTTCTACCCATCCAATCTTTGTCAACTCTTTTACCTTTTTTGTAAAACTTGTGAATCATATCATTATGATGTGGTGCTTTATCAAAGACGATAATATTATCTATACCAGCAAGTTTTGCCTCAATGGCTGATGCCATTCCCCCAGGACCTGCACCAATGATTGCTATATCCACTATTTTTTCTGAAGCCATATGTATACCTTTTTTTGTGAGATTTGAAAGTAGAATAGCATAGATAATGTAATCTCTTATAATAAATCTATATCATATAGAGATGATAAAATAAGTATGTGAGCTTTTGTAACATCAATTCATATAAAAAATAGTATAGCCTTTTTTCAGTGAAAAATTGACTTAGTTGACTCATCTTTAAGAGCTTGAGGCTAATTAAACTAGGGCTTTTAACTATAAATATGGATCTTATAAAAGTGCATGACACATACACAATGCAAACAGAATAGTCACGATTATACACAGTAATAGTTTTAGAAAATGGAATCAAACTATTATTTCTGCATGAAAGAGGATACTTTCAAAGAATTTATTTTTGTGTTTAAAATTGATACACATCAAAGAGTATAAGAGAGTCTCTAGGGCATTTATGATAAAAAACTAAGTGCTTCTTCGCTATTATCGTATAGATTTAGCAGACTGGCTTTTGACAAGCAAGCAATAAATATTGATAGGAAACAACAATGAGTGAAGTAAAAACAGTAGATAATATGGTTAGTATCACAATTGATGGTATAGAATATAAGGCGAAAGAGGGTGAATATATTCTGAATGCTGCACGTGCTAACGATATTTTTGTCCCAGCTATATGTTACCTGACGAGATGTTCTCCCACTTTAGCATGTCGTATTTGTTTGGTTGAGGCAGATGGAAAGCAAGTATATTCCTGTAATACCAAGGTCAAAGAGGGAATGGAAATCACCATCGATACGCCAAACATTCTTGAAGAGCGTAGAGCGATTATGGAAGTCTATGATGTAAACCATCCTTTACAATGTGGGGTATGTGACAAATCTGGTGAATGTGAATTACAAAACTATACACTTGAACTTGGTGTGGATTCACAATCCTATATGATTCCAGATACAAAACGCGAAACAACAAACTGGTCATCTGTTTTGCATTATGACCCAGGTCTTTGTATTGTATGTGAACGTTGTACAACAGTGTGTAAAGATATGATTGGAGACGCAGCGATTACCACGGCAAAACGTGGTGGTGCTGATCTTGATAAAGCATACAAGGAGAGTATGCCTAAAGATGCTTACTCTATGTGGAATAAACTGCAAAAATCTGTCATAGCACCTAGTAATGGAACAGGTGAGACAAACTGTTCAGACTGTGGTGAATGTATCGCAGTGTGTCCAGTAGGGGCACTTGTCAGTAGAGACTTTGTATATCAGTCCAATGCCTGGGATCTTAAGCGCATTCCGGCAGTAGCAGCACATTCAAGTGATGGAGCACAGATATACTATGAAGTAAAACCAACATCTATTACAGATAGAACAGAAAGAATATTTAGAATTACCAATGAATGGTCGTATGTATCTTTAGACGGATCAGCACGATTTGCTTATGATTTCCAAAATACTACAGCAAGCAAAGACCAAGTAGCCTTTGACCGTGCTATTGAAGCCTTTAAAAAAGCAGAAACCATCCGTTTTAATGCGATGATTACAAACGAAGAAGCCTTAATGTTGCAAACACTGAAAGAAAAGATGGATGTCAAACTCTATAACCCTGAAGTCAGAGCATTTCAAAAATTCCTCAATCATTACGAAGCAGCCTCAGGAAACAGTCTTTGGAGTACAGATACTGATGCCATTATGAAGAAAACGGACTTTGTCATCTCTATAGGATCTTCACTTAGAAATGATTCGCCAGCAATGAAGTATGCTTTTAATAATGTACAAAAATTGAACAAAGGTGCAGGTCTTTACTTCCACCCAGTTGGGGACACACTCATTCCAACATTTGGTAAAAATGTAGAGATATTTAACCATAAAGTAGGGCTTGAAGAGGCAGCACTTTATTTAGTGCTTGATTTATTTGCAGATAAAGATAAACTTCCTGCTGAAGTCAAAGATTACATTGAAAGTTTTAAAAGTACCAGAACAGAAATCATTAAAGAAAAAGTTGAAAAAACAGTGAAGGAAATGGTGCTTAATGAAGAGACAGGTGAAGAAGAAGAAGTCACTAAAAAAATAAAAGAGACCGTTGATAAAGAAATCACTGTATCTACTAATGGATTGATAGACCTACTAGGTGGAGATGCTTCTAAGTTTGATGATGTTTTTGCCAAAATGATGAAGAAAAAAGAGAATTT
>DQVJ01000267.1 GCA_015661795.1 Sulfurovum sp. | reverse complement strand
ATTTATGCTACGATGGAGAACTAATGTATGCTTGTGAGAAGTAATAAAGCATTTTTTTGGCCTAAACAGACCTATCAGCAATTTTTTGATAAAATAAGAGGATTAATAATAACGTAAGGGATAATAATGATTTTCATCGATGAAATCGTAGCGACAGAAGTAATGGATTCTAGGGGTAACCCGACAGTTAAAGTAACTGTAAGTTTAAGTGATGGAACGGTAGAAAATGCTATTGTGCCATCAGGGGCAAGTACGGGTAAGCGCGAAGCGTTAGAGCTTCGTGATGGAGGAGCTCGGTATATGGGCAAAGGTGTACTTCAGGCATGTGAAAATGTCAATGGTGCTATCTGTGATGCATTGGTCGGGCTCAGCCCTTTTAATCAGGCAGAGATTGACCTCATTATGAAAGAAGTAGATGGTACAGAAAATTATGGTAATCTTGGTGCAAATGCAGTACTTGGTGTTTCTATGGCGATAGCACGAGCATCTGCTAGTAGTATGAAAATGCCACTTTATCGTTATCTCGGTGGTGCAAATGCTGTGGTAATGCCAGTGCCAATGTTAAACATCATCAATGGTGGAGAACATGCAAATAATTCTGTAGATTTTCAAGAGTATATGGTAATGCCTGTTGGCTTTGATAGATTTTCTGAGGGGCTTAGAGCATGTGCTGAGGTATATCATAACCTTAAAAAAATTATTGATAGTATGGGAGAAAGTACTGCAGTAGGGGATGAAGGTGGATTTGCACCAAATCTCAAAAGCAACGAAGAACCACTTCAGGTTATTATGAAAGCTATAGATGCCGCAGGATATAAAGCAGGTGAGCAAATTGCTATTGCTCTTGATGTGGCTGCTTCTGAGCTTTTGAATAATGAAGGGAAATATGTACTTAAATCTGAAAATAGAGAACTTAGTTCTTCTGAGCTCACGGCATATTATGCGCAAATGTGTGAAAATTATCCTATTGTTTCTATAGAAGATGGTTTGGGAGAAGATGATTGGGCAGGCTGGAAAGAGTTAACAGAAGTATTAGGTGACAAAGTACAGCTTGTGGGAGATGATTTGTTTGTGACAAATGTAAGTATTTTATCTGAAGGGATAGAAAAAGATATTGCTAACTCCATCTTGATTAAGCCAAATCAAATTGGTACAGTCTCAGAAACTATGCAAACAGTACGTCTTGCACAAAGAAATGGGTACAATTGTGTCATGTCTCATCGCTCAGGAGAAAGCGAAGATACTTTTATCGCTGATTTTGCAGTGGCACTTAATACAGGTCAGATCAAGACAGGATCGACGGCAAGATCAGATAGAATTGCAAAATATAATAGACTTCTCGAGATAGAAGCAGAACTTGGACAGTTTGAATACTTGGGTACTTCACTTTTTACTAAATAGTTTAGAGAGATGTCGAATACACAAGAAATAGACACTGTTGCAGGCTTGTCAGTTAAAGCTTTTCTGGTGACAACTATCGGTATATTACTTTTTGGTATTTATGTAGGTATTCTGATTTATGGTGAAAACTCGCTTACTGTTTTAAATCAGCTAAAAGAGAAAAAACAAGGGCTTATTGAAGAGGGGAAAGCATTGAAAGATGAAAACAAGAGACTTCAAAAAAAATATTTTGAACTAAAACAGTTAGAACCTAAGGAGTAAATATGAGAAAATATCTATGGATGGCAACAATTATAAGTGTAACAACAGTATATGTCTGCGCGGACGATAATCCTTTTAATTTAAAAGAAAACCTTCAAAAAATAGACAGGGATCAAGATTTTTTACTTTCTGCATTTCAGGATATAGTAGATAAAAAAGAAAAATTAGATGAGCTTAATTTAGATGAAGCTGATGAGGTTATGGCTATAGATAAGGATGAAAAAATTATAAATGATTTAAATGTTTCTTCTGAAGATATAGACACTGTAAAAGAAGTTGCACAGGGAAATATCTCTAAGGATAAGAGTGTAGAAAAACAAATAGTGAAAAAAGAAGAAAAAAATATTCAAGAAGAAAAAGAAGAGAAGATAAAGCAAGAGAAAT
Organism: Sulfurovum sp.; assembly: GCA_015661795.1. GTDB lineage: Bacteria > Campylobacterota > Campylobacteria > Campylobacterales > Sulfurovaceae > Sulfurovum. Next base: position 1,345 of record DQVJ01000267.1, on the reverse strand, counting down.
TAAGAGATAAGAAAGAGAAAGAAGAGTTAAAAAGACTTGAAAAGGTTAAGTTAGAGCAGTTGAAAATTGAAGAAGAAAGAAAAAAACAAGAAAAAGAGAAACAAGAAAAAGAGAAACAAGAAAAGGCAAAAAAAGATAAATTAGAAGCTTTACATATAGAAAAACTTAAGAAAGAGAAAGAAAAACCTGAGGAAAAAGAGAAACAAGAGGAAGAAGAGAAACAAGAGGCAAAACCGAAAAAAGTTGAACTCAAAAAAGTCTCAAAGCTTGAAAATCCCAAGCAAGTTAAACAGAAAGTTGAAATAGAACAAGTATCCTCAGAAGCAATTGTTGATATAAATATTACACAAGAAAAATTAATTGCAACGGAAGAAGCGGATAAAGTATATTTAGAAGCTGTAAAAGAAATGGATGAAGATTAAATTTCTTTTGTTTTTCGTTGTATAACATTAATTAAGATCATAGAGATTAAAATCTCAAAAATACTGGCTAAAATAAGTTGATAGTAGTTTAGTAAATCAAGCAGTTTTGTTTCATATCCTATGGTTGCAACTGCTACTAGGAGTGTTAGTGGCATAGAAAGAGAAAGTGCAATGAGCAGTGCATCTTTACTTCCGCTAATACTTTTGAGGACAATGGCAGCAAGTATTCTTGAGGTAATCATTAAAAAGGTAATAAGTAGTGCTCCCGAGACTACACCCTCCAAAGGTAAGGCTCTTAGGTCAAAAGATGATCCTACATGCAAGAAAAATAATGGTACAAGAAATCCAAAGCCTAAACTTGACATTTTTTCTTCAAGTTCCTTTTCATGATGAAAGAATGCAGAGATAGCAACACCCGCAATAAAAGCACCTAACGCAAGTTCCAATCCAAGACTAAGCATTACTGCAATTAGAATAAAGAACAGTGACATCGAAAGACGTATATCTTGGTCTGATGTATCAAATTTTGGCATAAGTATATGTCTGAGTTCAGGAATCCACCAAAATAACAGATGTAAAAATCGATAGATAATATATACCACAAAAATAAATAAGATTAGGTATCCAAGTTTGCTAATTAGCTCTAAACTAAACCCTGTCACACTTGCAGCATCAAAGATTGTTAGTGCAGTAATGCTCCCAATTTCACCTAGTACACCAGCAATAAGGGCTAATTGTATCCATGGTTTATCTTTCCCATATGTTTTGGATAATGATGCCAATAGACCGATTGAAATAAGAGGCATGGAGATAATGACGATAGTATTTAAGCCAAAAAGAAGTCCACTGGAAATAGAGAGAAAAACCATTAGGGCTAAAAAAAGGATAGATTTTTGTATGACTATTTTTGGGCTTTTTGTAAT
>DQVJ01000305.1 GCA_015661795.1 Sulfurovum sp. | reverse complement strand
ATTCATTTAAGTGTAAATTTAGTTGTCTTATTCTAGACTTGAATTACATATTTTTGGACTAAATATATTAAAGGAGTAAATATGAAAAAAATTGTAACGTTGTCGTTAATAGCGACTATGGCATTGACAGGGGTACATGCAGTATCAAATGCAAAATTAGCTTCACAACTGAATGCTTTGGAGACTGAATTGGCTGATGTAAAAAAACAGCTTAAAAAACAAAATAAAAAAATTAATAAAGTCAAAGCACATGATGCGGGAGATAATATTAAGTGGGGTGCTGATTTAAGAACGGCTATAGATAATATAAATTATGATATGGCTGATGGTACATCTGCGGGTAAATCTGACTTAATGTCCTTAAGACTTTGGCTAAACATGGCGTATGCTCCAGATAGCCATAATGTGTTTAAAGGGCAACTTTCCATGAATAAAGCTTTTGGGGCTGATTTTAGAGACCCATTTACTACACCAGGGGGTAGTAGAGCACTTAGTTTAGGGGGTATGTTTGATTGGACTGGAAATGAGGCATTGACTGATAACTCTTTAAAGGTTAGACAGGCATATTGGTTGTATTTAGGGGATGAAGCATTTGGACTTGATATGCCTTGGACTTTTTCACTGGGAAGAAGACCCTCAACGAATGGGTTTTTAGCAAACCTACGAGATGATGATCCTGCTCAATCGCCACTAGGACATGTGATTAATGTTGAATTTGATGGATTAAGTTCTAAGCTAGATTTATCGAATATTACGGGTATCCCAGGTATGAGTATTAAGCTTTGCATGGGGCAAGGGTCAACAAATGCGTCACCATTGTTTGCTACAGCAACACCTTATGCTAATGAGGGAAATCAGCTTGAAGATATACAGTTAGCTGGTTTTATTTTTGAACCTTACAATGATGGACAATTTATAGTGAAGTCTACTTGGTATAAGGCATTTGACTTACCTGGTATGGATGCAATTCCTACAATAAGTGGTAATCCACTAAACCCTAGTCTTAGTATAGCTCCTTCCGCATTCACGCAGTATGGTGATATGCAAGGAGCAGCTTTGTCAGTATTGGTAGATGGTTTAACTGATGATGGGTATTTTGCTGATGCAAAACTGTTTGCCTCTTTTGCTTGGAGTAAAACGAGTCCACAGGGAGGGGTTAATCCAAATACAGGTGCGGCATATCAAATGTTAGGTTCAGAAGATAGTGAAACAGGGACATCTTTCTGGATTGGGGCACAATTACCAGTGACAGAAAAAGGAGTATTTGGTCTTGAATTTAATCAAGGAAGTCAATACTGGAGACCATTTACATATGCTGAAGATACGATGATAGGTTCTAAAATTGCAACACGTGGTAATGCTATTGAAGCTTACTTTACATATCAGCTTACTGATGCGTTAAGTGCACAAGTGAGATATACAAAACTAGACTATGAGTATACAGGAAGTCAAGGGTTCTTTGGTAACTTCTCAGGCGCATCTAATAAGATTTCTGACATCAAAGCAGGTGCAGCAGCATTTACACAGCTAGGCGGTACTGTAGATGCAACTGGTGCACAAAATATCGGTGTAGTAACGGGTAATCTAATAGCGCAAGGATTAGATCCTGCCACAGCACAGGCAACAGCTGGACAAATGGCTGGTGCAGCAGTATTTGCACCAAATGTTGTTGAAGCAGCAGAAGACTTTAGATTTTATATTCGATATAGATTTTAAGATTGTATAACCAAGGTTTATCTTGGTTATACCGTTTAGTCTATGTTTTTACTTCTGCGTATTTTGTTTATATTAAAATAAGATATTTCATATAAGTAAAAGTAAGAAGATATAGATTAGAAATACATAGATATAAAGGAAAAGAATGAAATATATTTTAAGAAGATTGGTTTTATCTTTAGTATTGGTGATAGGTCATATCTCCGCTGATGGAAAAATACAAAAAGTAATGCTAGATGTACAAATTTTTACATCAGATAATGCTGATGGAAAAATAACACCTAAAATAATAGAAGATGCGTTTGCAAAAGAGGGGTTTTTCATCTCAGAACATAGAGATATGAATGCACCATTTGTAAAAAACTTTAAAGAAACAAGTTTTGACATTTACAATCTTTTTACAGTTTACAAGAAAGAAACGGTACGTAATTTAGCTGTAGATTATCCAGAGATTGGATTGTTTACCCCTATGAGTATGTCTATATATGTAAAAAAGGGTTCCAAAGATATCTCTGTTGCATTTTTGTCTACACAGGCAAGTGCAAAAATGATGGGTATCCCTGAAGATCATGTTGAAATACTTGCGCTTGGTGAATCTATTATGAAGGCACTGCATAAGGCAATGCCAAAAGGGAGACTACAAGAAGTCTCTTATAAAATGAAAGAACCCGTAGGGGCATTGATTGCTAAAGCAACACTCGATGTAGACCCTAATGCTGATTGGGAGGAAGTTAAAGATGATTTCCAAATGGAGTTTGAAGGTTCTTTGGCACCAAGTGGTTTTATCTTAGCCGGGTTTACTGATCTTGGATATGATTTTGAAGAAAATAATATTACGACATACAACTATTATGATACATATTCCATCTGTAAATTAGAAGTGATTTATGTTGTTGCACAAAAGCATCCTGAAGCAGGTGCTTTTGCTCCATGTTCTGTGTATATGTATCAGAAAAAAGGTGAAAATAAAATGTATATGGCCTTTCCCACTGTTTATAAATGGATTAGTGCCATGGGCATAGAAGATAAAAAATCTATTGATGTACTTTTGGATGCACAGAAAAAGTTTGAAAATATTTTAGAAAAATTAACCACTAAGAAAAAGTAGTAAATAACATTGGAGGGCATATCAATATAACCTCCCTCTAATGTTTATTATACAAATATATCTCATCCCCTTCATGAATAATACCCCCCTGTAGTACTTTTGCAAAGATACCTCTATCCTTTTTTAATAAAGTTGGTAAGAGTTTGTTAATTTGTGATAAATGATCACAGATGGTACAGTTTTGACTTATTTCTAACATTACATTCCCTATGAGAATTTTTTGTCCCATTGGTAAATGGTATGGATTATATGAAATAAGTAAATTCTCTCCCAATGCACCGTAAGGCATATTTATATTATATTTTTTTGCTAAGGTATAACTTGCATTTGATGTAATTAAAATAGATCTTTGGATAGATTTATTGTAGTATTTATCATCTATAATACCTTTTTCATCCAATGTAAGTTTCTTTTTTTCTATTCTAATCCCTGTATCTTGCGCAGAGGTAAATAATGTAATAATTTTTCCAATAGATGATGTCATTTGCTTTCTCCTTTTGTATTCTAATAATATCTTAATATTCGTAATCTTAAAAATAGATCTTATAAAATAAATAGTTTAGGATGGCTATACATTACTATAAATAGGGCATTGTATTTAGATAGATATAATTCTCATTTAAAGATAATGTGAAGAGCTGTCTGTTTTGTAGGAAAATACTTGATGATAATAATCAATTATTTTTATTATTGTCTTATAATAATGAGTGTAAAACAGATAATAGCTATTTAATAGTAGTTTTTGTTATGATTTTTATATAATTAATATATAATAAAACAGATGACTTCTTTATAGAAGTCCGTAGACATTTTCAAAATTAAGGAGGAGAAATGAATAAAGCACTAACAATATCAAAAGAAGATGAAGTGTTATCTGAGATTCAAGATCAATCAGGTAGAAGAAATTTTTTTAAAAAAACAGCAGCTTATTCGATGAGTGCATTTGCAGCGTCAAGTGTACTGATGCCAGTGAATATTAATGCAGAGGAACACAATGGGAAAGGTGACCCAGCTATTTTGGAAGAGCAGGTATGGGGTACCACATTCGGGTACCCTGTGACACATAATTTATATGGTTTACCTTCTCCATATGAGAGCAATGTCACAAGAAGAACAACTGAACTTTTATCTTCAGGGAATATGTACGCATCGATTGCGGTAAGTCCAATCCATGAATTAAGTGGGATTATTACACCTAACGGACTTTTCTTTAATCGATGTCATGGTGGTACAGCTGAGATTGATTACAACAAACATCGTTTGATGATTCATGGCTTAGTTGAAAAACCGTTAGTACTGACTATGGATGAACTCAAGCGATACCCAAGTGTAAGTAGAATTCATTTTATTGAATGTCCTGCGAACGGGGGACCAGAATGGAGAAATCCACAATTCCCATCTATCCAGTTTGCCAAAGGGTTTATGTCATGTGCAGAGTGGACAGGTGTTTATATAAAAGATATTCTTAAAGATTTAGGTCTTAAGCCAGAGGCCAAATGGATGCTAGCAGAGGGTGTGGATAACTCCCATATGGGAAGAACTGTACCGATTGATAAAGTGCTTGATGATGCTATGATTGTTTGGGGGCAAAATGGTGAAGCATTAAGACCAGAACAAGGTTACCCAATACGTTTACTCCTTCCTGGGTGGGAAGGGAATTTGATGGTTAAATGGTTGGGACGTCTTGAATTTGCTTCGGAACCTTTTTATGCTAAAGAAGAAACGGCAAAATATACTGCACTCAAGCCAAGTGGAAAGGCAATTCAGCATTTTTATGCAAATGAAGTGAATTCCGTTATCACCTCGCCTTGCCCAGAAAAACCATGGAGTGACCTAAAAAAAGGTGATGTGGTAGAGATAGAAGGTTTAGCTTGGTCAGGTATGGGAACCATTAAGGGCGTAGATATTTCACTCGATGGTGGTAAAAATTGGAAAGAAGCAAGCCTTAAAGGTTTGGTATTGCCACAGGCATGGACACGTTTTTCATTTATTTATAAATATGAGGGGAAAGCTTTATTTCTTTCTAGCCGAGCAAGAGATGATGCTGGCTATGTGCAGCCAAGTGTCAAACAAGAAAGAGATGCCGTAGGTGTAGAAGGCGTATATCACCGAAATGGAATTCATACATGGGAAGTAACCGCTAATGGGGAGGTAAAGAATGTTCAAATCTTATCATAAATTATTAGTAGCAACAACATTGTTTGCTATGTTCGGAACATCCGTCGCATGTGCGGCGGATAAGACGGTATCACGTACATATGCAAATGGTAAAAAAGTGATTGATGGAGGTATGACTTATCCTATACACAATGGAAAAACAGCATCATATTATGTGAATGAGAAAGCACATGGTGGTGTAGTAAAGTTTGGAAGAAAGCCAACATTGGATGAAATAAAGGCTTGGGACATTGATGTGATGCCTGATGGGACAGGGTTGCCTGAGGGAGAAGGATCAGTTGAAGAAGGTGATGAAATTTATGAGGCAAAATGTGCCTCATGCCACTTTGACTTTGGTTCTGGTGGTTCAGGTTATCCTGCTTTACAGCAGGGCAATGCATATGAAGGACAAAAAACATTAACCAATCAGAGAATAAATCCTGATGATGATGGTCCTTTAAGAAATTTTGGTTCATATTGGCCACGAGCTAGCACGCTTTGGTGGTATATTCAAACAGGTATGCCTCATCCTGCCCCAATGTCTTTGAGTGATGACGAAACATATGCACTTGTAGCGTATACTTTATCTATCAACGAAATCCAAATTGATGGTGAAGAATTAGATGATGAATATGTGCTTAATAAAGAAAAATTCTTAAAAATTGTTATGCCAAATAAAGATGGATTTGAACCCAAAATTGATGGTCCCCATGGTTTGGAAAATACACGTAAATATTATGACAATCCTAAGAATTTTGGTGGGAATAAAGAAAGATGTATGAAAAATTGTTTTGATGGGGATCCTTTAGTCGCTCGTATTCAGGGAGTAGGTATCAGTGAATTTTCACCACCTATTTCTATTAAACGGGAGAAACCTATGCCAAAAGAAGGTAGTAAGGCTGAACATCCAGGTGAAAAAGCATACACAGCATCTTGTGCAGTATGTCATACTACAGATGCTATGGGAGCCCCAGCAGTAGGGGATAAACAGGCATGGGAAGCTGTACTGAAAAAAGGGCTAGATAAGGTCAAGCATAATGCAATTTATGGTATAAATGGGATGCCTCCTAAAGGAGGAACAACATTGTCTGATGATAAGGTTAGTGAAATAGTTGATTATATGATCGAAGCTAGTAAATAAGGTATTGTTATCACAATTATTACACAATGCTTAAATAGAATGCTGATATAAGGTTGGGTCTATGGACCCTTTATCTCATTGATATATAAAAAGGAAATAAAATGGATAGAAGAAAATTTTTAAATTTAAGTATCGTTGCAGCAGTTGCTTTACCTGTAGGCTTGTCTGCAATTGATTTTAGAGCAACAAAACCAGATACTTGGACAGCACATACGGTAGCTGACAGTATTAAAGCACTTTATGGTGACATTAAACCTGCAGAGGGAGGGGTGACTGTTAAAGCACCTAAGGTTGCAAGTAATGGGGGAGCAATTCCTGTAACGGTTAAGTCTGATATTGCAGCAAAATCAGTGGCGCTTTTTCAGGATGCAAACCCTGAGTCCGCTGTAGCTGTATTCACGGTAGGAGAAGGTGGGATTGTAGATTATATGTTAAAAATAAAAATGAAAAAATCTGGAAAAATCACAGCTATCCTTGAAGGGATTGATGGTAAGTTTTATATAGGTTCACAATCTCTTGAAGTTGCACTGGGTGGATGTGAAGGTTAATCAACCTTTCGCATAGACGTAAAAAATAGAATATTAAAAGGAATATTATGGGTAACATGAAAATTAAAGCAAAGTTAAAAGGTGATATCGTAAATGTAAAAGTGATGGCAAAACATGACATGCTTACTTATGATCAGGCAAAGAAGAAAGGTCTGGATGCAAATTTTATTACACATGTAAGTGCAAAAGTTGGTGACAAGGTAGTATATGATGTATCAACCAGTCAATTCTTATCAAAGAACCCTATGTTTAAATTTAAATTTAAAGGGGCAGCCAAAGGAGATAAGGTGGCGATTACTTGGGTTGACCTTAAAGGAAATACTGTTACAGAAGAGAAGAAAATAAAATAGTCAATTTGAAAAACTTGTGCAGTGTCATTATTGTACAAGTTTAACAAAATAGATAAAGAGTTATATTTTAAGTGGCTTTTACAACTTGATGGACTTCAAACCAGTGTACTGCCACTCTTGTGAGTGTAGCCTTTTTTCGTTGGCTAAAATGTTCGGTCATATCAAAATCATCTTTACCATACCCTTGTTTGTATGCTTGAATGAATGTAGAATATAAATCTTCTTTCATTGCGGTTATTTGATAAGTCACTTTGTCATAAATGAGGTTTTTAAGCACTATTTGTTCCCTATGTAATTCATTCAGATTAATGTTGCCATAACGTTCTTTTTCTTCTAGAGTCATATGCATCTCGGTATAAGCTCTCATGAAAGCAAACTTGTGCTGGGTTTGTGTCAGTGGTACTGTTGATGTAGTGATAATCGTGGCGGACTCTTGTGTGTATCCCCAAGAGCCAGAGAGTTGCAAATCTGTATTAAACGCTGATTTAATAATTTCATTTAAATTATTGTCAGATTTTAATTGCTTAAAAGTAGACATGGTGTTCTATAAACCTGCTTCTTGAATGGCTTCAGTTTGTGCATGGGCGATAAGTGGATCGATGACAAGTTTTAAATTTCCGTTGTTCATCACATCATCAAGTGCATAAAGTGTAAGTCCAATACGGTGGTCTGTAAGTCTATTTTGTGGATAGTTGTAGGTGCGTATCTTTTCAGAACGTGATCCTGAACCTACTTGCAATTTTCTTTGGCTTGAGGTTTCATCGAGTTGTTTTTGTAATTCTGCTTCGTAGACTCTTGCCTTTAAGACTTTCATGGCTTTATCACGGTTTTTGTGTTGTGATTTTTCATCTTGTATTGCGGCTACAATACCTGTGGGAATATGTGTAAGACGTACGGCAGAATCAGTTGTGTTAACAGATTGACCACCACAACCACTTGAGCGGTATACATCCATTTTGATATCATTTGCTTTGAGCTCAACTTCAACATCATCTACCTCGGGAATGACTGCTACTGTTATGGCTGAAGTATGCACTCGTCCTTGTGTTTCAGTATCTGGAACACGTTGGACACGGTGAATACCTGCCTCATATTTAAGTTGTGAATACACACCATCCCCTTTAATGAGGGCAATAACTTCCTTGTATCCACCTGCTGTACCATCACTGGTACTGACAAGTTCAATTTTCCATCCTACCTGTTCTGCATAACGTGTGTACATTCTGAAGACATCGGCGACAAACAATGCTGCTTCATCTCCTCCCGCACCTGCACGTAATTCTAGATAGATATTTTTATCATCATTTTTATCTTTTGGAATCATGAGTACTTTTATTTCATCCTCTAATACGGGAAGCATAGGTTCAAGCTCTGAAAGTTCTTCTTTTGCTAGGTCTCCGAGCTCTGCATCACTCAAGAGTTCTTTATTATCTTCAATAGCTTCAGCAGTCTCAATATAGTGTTTTGCTTTTTCGACAAGAGGGGTAAGTCCTGACTGCTCTTTGCTGAGTTCTGTCATACGATTGATATCCGAAGCTATATCTGGAGAAGATAAAAGTTCGTTAAGTTCATTGTATCGGTCTATAAAAGGTTGGAGTTTTTCTTTGAACATCATGTAGTTCTTTGTATTGGAATATGTTTGGGTATTATAAGATAACTAGCCTTGAAGGCTAGTCGATGAAGTAAAACAGGAGAATTATGCTTCTATTTTATTTACCATTTTGTGAAGACGGCTTACTTTTCTAGCTGCTGTGGTTTTTTTGATAAACCCTTTGCTTACAAGAGCATGAATATTTTTATTTGCTGTTGCAAATGCTGTAGTTGCTGCTGTTTTGTCTGAAGCTTCTACTGCTTCATGTACGGCTTTTACTATGTTTTTGATTCTTGTTCTGTAATATCTGTTTCTCTCAGTTCTTACAGCAGTTTGTAAAACACGTTTTTTAGCTGACTTGTTGTTTGCCATTTTTGTTTCCTTTGTTTGCTTATGTTGTTAGCACTCTTATTTAGAGTGAAAATAGTTCGCGAATAATATCCAAAAATAGATTAAAGATATATTAAATAAGTTTTAACGCGAATATTAACAAATTTCGGTTAAAATTGAATAAATATATTTATGATCACAGAGGGGAATATTTTGGAACTTTTTGGAACAGATGGTGTACGGGGAAAAGCAGGAAAAAAAGTCAGTGCAGTCAATGCAATGAGACTGGCGATGGCAACAGGCATTTATTTCAAACAATTTGCAAGAACAAATAAAATTCTTGTAGGAAAAGATACTAGAAGAAGTGGGTATATGATTGAAAATGCTATCGTATCAGGCTTAACAGCAGTTGGTTTTGATGTTATCCAAATAGGTCCTATGCCTACACCTGCTATAGCATTTCTAACTGCCAATATGCGTTGTGATGCTGGTATAATGATATCGGCGAGTCATAATCCTTATTATGATAATGGTATTAAATTTTTTGATTGGCACGGAAATAAATTGAACCGTGAGAGAGAAGAAGAAATAGAAAAGATTTATATGGATGATGCACGTATTGAGGCAGCACAGATGGTAGATATGAAAATTGGAAAATCTAAAAGAATTGATGATGTTGTTGGGCGGTATATTGTACATATAAAAAATTCTTTTCCCAGAACATCCACTTTATGGGGAAAACGGGTTGTGATTGACTGTGCAAATGGTGCAGGGTATATTGTGGGACCTACAATTCTTCAGGAGTTAGGTGCTGAAGTGATTGTGATGGGAGATAAGCCCGATGGGTTTAACATCAATGAGGGTTGTGGCGCGATGCATCCTGAAAGTCTTGCAAAGGTAGTCCTTGATAAGCGTGCAGATCTAGGCATAGCACTTGATGGTGATGCAGATAGGTTGGTTTTAGTAGATGAAAAGGGAGATGTCATCGATGGGGATAAACTAATGGGAGTACTTGCGGTTCATCTTAAGGATCAGGGGACGCTTAAGGGAGGAGGTATGGTCGCAACAGTGATGAGTAACCAAGGACTTGATGATTATCTTGCTTCTCATGGATTGCAATTGCTTCGGTCTGATGTGGGAGATAAATATGTAGTAGAAATGATGCAGAAAAATGGGATGAACTTTGGAGGAGAGCAGAGTGGCCATGTTATTTTTTCTGATTATGCAAAAACTGGGGACGGTATTGCTTCAGCACTTCAAGCACTTGTGTATTTGGTAGGGTCTGAGAAGAAAGCAAGTGAAGCCTTTAATCCCTATGAATCTTTTCCTCAGCTTAAAGTAAATCTTTTGGTGGATGAAAAAAGACCACTTGAGAGCCTAGAAGGGCTTGATACGTTGAAAGAGAAGATAGAAGCATTGGGGATGAGACATTTATTCCGTTACTCAGGGACTGAAAATAAAATACGTCTTTTACTTGAAGGTAAAGATGAAGTGAAACTAGAAGAGATCATGGAAGAGTGTAAAACTTTTTTCAAAGGCGCTTTGGTTTAATGAGAGTCTTTTCTATTTTTTTTCTTGTACTCATTGGTACATTTATTATTGATCAGAATATAAAAAATATATTTGTTGAAGGATATTACCGTGCAGGGGAATGTATAGATTTGGAGCTACACTATAATAAAGGTGTGGCATTCTCTATGTTTGCATTTTTGGGTCCTTATTTAAAATGGATACAGGCAACCTTAGTAGTAGGGATTCTTTTTTTTATATTTAAGGAAGGGTATCTTAAGCGCTATGCTTTCCCCGCTGGATTACTTATAGGTGGTGCTTTAGGTAATGTGTATGACCGTTTCATTCATGGAGGTGTGGTTGACTATATTGCATGGCATTGCGGATTTAATTTTGCTGTGTTTAATTTTGCAGATATCGCTATAGATTTGGCAGTTGTTATCATCCTTATTATGGTTTATTTTTTCCCTGAAAAAAATAATGGTATGAAAACTGAGACTAAATGAGGATAGTTGTTTTTCTTTATGCTTTTTTAAGCATACTTGAAGCCGGAGTTGTATCTGTCAATATAGCGCCTAAACTTGAGAATAATCGTTATATGAATATTAAGATATTAGATCAGAAGCAACTCTCTTATAATGAGCTTCAGGGGGTAAAATTTGCTGAACTTTCCGATGTGACCTACCATACAAAAACAGATACTTTATATTTTGTAGGAGATAAAGGTTCTCTTTTTGCATTTCGTGCAAGATTTGGCAAAAAAATAGAGCATTTAGAGCCGTTACGTGCGAGTAGACTAAAAAGCAAAAAAGGGAAGAAGTTTAAGAAATGGAAAAGAGACAGTGAAGGATTGACACTTGATGGGGAAGGTCGCCTTTTAATCTCTTTTGAGGGGGATGCAAAGATAGGATGGTTTCACAAAAATAGTCAAAAATACGGGAGTCTCATTCGAAACTACACAATCCCAAAAGTCTTGAGAAAGAAGAAAAACTACAGAAGTAAAAATAAATCTCTTGAAGCACTTGCATGGCATAAAAAATATGGTATTTTGACAGCAGCAGAATGGCCACTTAAAAAAGATGATAAAAAAAGACAAACCATTTATGCTCTTTCTGGTAAAAAGTGGCACTTTAAAGCAGAACCAGAGGGGAGGAGTTCCTTGGTCGCGATGGAGGTGATGGATGATGATAATCTGCTTGTACTGGAACGTTCTTATACGGGGATACTCGAACCTTTTGTAGTTACACTTAAAAAAGTGAATATCAAGAATTGTAGAAAGAAGATGTGTCCTACAGAGGTGTTAGCAAAGATGAATAGTCATAAAGGCTGGAGTGTTGATAATTTTGAGGGTTTGGCAAAAGTAGGATTTGATCGTTATGTCATGGTCAGTGATAATGGGGATAACTTTTTTCAAAAAACACTGTTGATATATTTTGAGGTATTATGATGAAAGGTAAAATAATTGTTTATTCACTGATAACCTTTTTATTAGCTTTGATGGTATATTTTGGAGTTAAAGCTTATGCTCAGGCTAAGATATATGAAAGAACAACAACAGAGTTAGTGGGATATCAGAGTGCGGAAGAACAGGCAAAATTAACACTGGAAAGCATAGCTAAAAGTATATTGGGTGATTGGTACGAAGATGAACGAAAACGCAAGATAGACAAGATCAGAATAAAACAAAATACTGCTATGGAGCAAGCACAACAATATACGTGTTATTTTATGCTGGTATTGTTGTGTTTGCTGCTATGCTATTTTTTTACTTCACTACGTGCCTTTACTTTGTTTGGCGCTTTAGCTGCAATGATAACACTTTTCTTTGGCTTACTTGCGCCTATATTAATGGTGACGATACACAAAGAAGTCGAATATCTTGGAGATATCGTACTTTCTTTTGAGTCCAAGGGAGTGATGGGGTCTATTCTTAAGTTATGGGAAAGTGAAGATTTTATTGTTGCTGGGGTCATATTCTTATTTTCGGTACTCATTCCTATGCTTAAAACATTTTCTCTTTTATTTATTTCTGTCTTTATGGGAAATAAGTTTGCACATACGATAGTTAGATTTTTTAAGATTATAGGGAAATGGTCGATGGTTGATGTGTTTGTAGTAGCTGTATTTTTGGTCTACCTTACAGCCAATAAAAGTGATGTAAGTCGTGCCCAAGTTGAGGTAGGGCTTTACTTCTTTTTGGCGTATGTGATTGTTTCAATGTTGATGAGTCTAAGTGCAGACAAGATGCTGAGTAGAGTACACTCGGAGTAAACCCTTTGTCCGCTCTTATAGCACTTTATTTAGCATGGCACCGACAGCAAAAACAACAACATGAAAGAGGATAACAAATTTTATAAAACCCCAAATAGAACCACCTGGAACCTTATTCCCGCATTGTGGACACTCTGCTAAAGTATTATCCACTTCCTCGCCACATGAATGACATTTTTTCGTTTTCAAGTTTTTCCTTTTTGGTATGGTTTAAATGACCATATTGATATCAATATGATCTTCAAAATATTTAAAAATTTTATTTCGTTCTTCTTCACTTTCTACTATACAAGAAGCATTATAGGTTGTGAATTTACCTGTTTTTGAGGTATTACCTAAAGAGCATAAATGTTTTTTATCTCCCATAATCTCTTTGATGGAGGCTAGGAGTTTGTCTTTGTCTCTTCCAATAATTTTAAACCCCCAGTTTGTAGGGTAGACAATCGTTGGTTTTGTTTTGCATTCAGTATCTAATATGAGTTTATCGTTTGAAGTCGCCACTTTTTCCTCCTGATTTTTCTTCAAGTTGAACATTTCTTATGACCATACTTTTATCAATAGCTTTAAGCATATCATAAATAGTAAGTAACCCTACACTCACTCCCGTTAAAGCTTCCATTTCTACACCTGTTTGTCCATTGAGTTTAGCGGTTACCATGAGTTTGAACCCAGGTAACTTAGGTAGTTCTTCTATCTCTGTTTTTACAGATGTAAGCATAAGAGGGTGACACATCGGTATGAGATTACTTGTTTGTTTACTGCCTTGTATCGCTGCAATAACAGCTGTCTGAAGGACAGGACCTTTCTTTGCTGTGTTCGCTATTACAGCATTATAGGCTACTTGTCCAACCTCTATGATCCCCGAAGCTGTTGCTATGCGAGTGGTAGGGGCTTTTTCTGAAACGTCAACCATTTTTGGTTTGTTATTTTCATCTAAGTGTGTTAAATTCACAATCTTGCCTCATTGAAGTATTTTTAGTATTTTAGCATAAAATAATTAGTGACGATAAAAATATAATATACTTGACTTATCTCGTCAAAAAAGATAAAATACAGAAATACAAAAGGAAGAGAATGGTTTATGCCTATATGCGACAAATACCAAGTTTAGATCATTTGGTTTCACAAAAGCAAAATATTATAGCCTTTGCACATCAAAAAGGTATTGATATCGATCAAGATGTTGTTGAATATGCAACCAAAGACCTTTCTATAGAAGAAAGAAATGAATTTGAAGTTTTTTTAAAATCTTTAAATGAGGGTAGACATACTGTCATTGTTTCTTCCTTATCTGTATTAAGTACCAGTATAGATGAATTGGTCAAAATAATTAATTGTATCCTAAGTCATAAAGTTGATTTATGGGTATGTAATGCCAATATACTTATCAATACAAAAAGTAGTATGTGTGAGGTGTTTCCTTTACTTGAGGAGCAAAGAAAACAGCCAAAGGTGAAATCTGTTCATATCGGACGTCCAAAGGGGAGTAAGTCCCGTTCAAAATTTGATATTTTTCATAATCAAATTATGGCATTACTTTCAGAAAAAAAGAGTGTGAGTGCCATTGCGAGAATACTTGGAGTGAGGAGAAGTTCTTTAAAAGACTATATTGAGTCAAGAAGTCTTAAAGAATTGGTGCAAAGTGTCAGTATAGTGGATCAAAAAATAGCAGACAAACCAATAGATAATGTGGTATTGATTTGTCCTTTTGAGATCCAGAGCAATTAGATAAAAACAGAAAAGGTAACATAAGATGAATGAAGCAAGTATGGGAAAAGAACAAGTTAAAAAAAATCAATTAAAAGAGTATTTACAAGGATGGGTGTCTTACCGTATTAAAAGATACTGGGTATATGTCATTGCTACAATAGTGGCATTGGTGATGCCTTGGATTACTATCAATGGAAACCACTTGTTTTTACTTAGTTTTGATCAGAAAAAATTGCATTTGGCTGGAATTGCTTTTGATATGCAAGAGCTGTATCTTATGCCATTTTTATTGATGCTTCTTTTTTTAGGTATTTTTTCGGTGACTGCTGTAGGAGGAAGGGTTTGGTGTGGCTGGGCATGTCCTCAAACGATATTCAGAGTTATTTATAGAGATATGATAGAGACAAAACTTTTAGGATTGCGTAAGCGTATTAAAAATAAACAAAAAGATCCTGATATGTCTAAAGTGGAAAATCGGATTAAATATGTTATTGCTGTATTATTGTGGTCTATTTTGGCATTTATTGCCTCTGCAAACTTTTTATGGTTTTTTGTACCTCCTGAAGATTTTTTTAGATATTTGGCAAATCCTATGGAGCATTTGACATTGGTAGGAATCTTGGTAGGGTTAGCGCTTTTTATTATTTTTGATGTGGTATTTATAAAAGAGAATTTTTGTATCTATATTTGTCCTTATAGTCGTATACAATCTGTTCTGTATGATGATGATACAATCATGGCAGTTTATGATCCAATACGTGGAGGAGATATTTATGAAGGGCACGGATATGATAGAGAGAAAAAGTTTTCGAAACAAAAAGAGCTTCTTGAGGTAAATGAAAATGCAGAATGTACAACATGTGAGTCTTGTGTTACCGTATGTCCTACACATATAGACATTCGTAAAGGGTTGCAGCTTGAATGTATTAATTGTTTAGAATGTGTTGATGCATGTACCACGGTTATGGGAGCTTTGGGTAAACCAAGTCTTGTACAGTGGTCCTCTGAGAAGGAAACCCTAAGGCATGAAGGGAAAACAAATTATTTTAGAGGGAAGGTGCTTGCCTATTTTGCTATACTTACCATTGTCGTTATGGCACTTTTTGTTATGGGAAGTAAAAAAGAGCATATGCTTTTGGATATTAATAAATCACCAAGACTCTACAAAGTACTTTCTAAAGGCGTAGTGCAAAATGATTATATTTTTATGTTTTCCAATACAGATTCAAAAGAACATACATATTTTTTTGAAATTTTAGACAATGATAAAATAATCATAAAAAGACCAACAAAACCTTTTAAGATAGGTGCTGGAATGAAAAAGAAAAAAGTTGTGATATTGGAAACCAGGGAAACTTTAGTTAAAGATACACGTAAAGATGTACCAATTCCTGTGAAGATTAGAGCTTATGCTGTGGATGAAGAAGAGAAGATAGTCGTAGAAAGACAAGTGGTATTTATTTATCCCCGCGCAGATTTGATAAAACGCTAAAGAATCACTATTTTAGTGAAGGAATGTTTAAGACAATTTTTAGGTTAATTAAGACAAACTTTATCCTATTTAAGCCATAATACTCTTACAAAATAATTTAAGGATCTTAAATGGCAACAGTAACATTTAAAAATGACACAACTTGTAACCTCGCAGGTACAGAAATCAATGTAGGTGATACAGCACCAGTAGTGACAGTAGTAAACTGTAACCCAATGCTTCAAAATGAGCAAATTGGTGGAACAGATAAAGTACAAATGGTCGTTGTTGTACCTTCGCTTGACACACCAGTATGTGATGCAGAAACAAGAAAATTTAATACAGAAGCAGCATCAATTGATGGTGTAGAGGTACTTACAGTTTCTATGGATCTTCCATTTGCAGCAGCAAAATTTTGTTCAACTGCAGGAATTGATAACCTAAAAGTATGTTCTGACTTTAGAAACAAAGATTTTGCAAATGCATATGGCATGTTACTTGCAGATGGTCCTTTGGCTGGTGTTACAGCTAGAGCTATTTTTGTTATTGGTAAAGACGGGAAAATAGCATATAAGCAACTTGTACCTGAAATTACAGCTGAACCAGACTATGATGAAGCACTTTCTGCAGCTAAGGCAGCTTGTTAAGTTTCACTGTATCAATTATGACATTCGTTCTCTTTTATAGAGAGAATGTCACACTTTTCTCCTACTCTATTTTCTTTTCATCTACTTCCTTACATTATTTGTGATAAAATACTTTTATGATTTTTAAAAGGTAGTGTATTGAGAGTTTTTTTCCTATGCTTTTTTGTTGTCTTGTTTACCGGGTGTGAGCCAGATCTTCCAAAAGACCAATATAACCTAAAAGAGTGTAAAGAGGAATTGCTCGAAGCAAAAGATTACGCAGGGGATGAAGGAATTGATCGTATTCTTGTGATTAAGAAAGCGCGCAAGATGTATTTGTATAAAGACAATAAAGTCCAAAGTATTATTCCTATATCTTTAGGGAAAAATCCTTTAGGACATAAGCAGGAACGAGGAGATAACCGTACGCCAGAGGGTGATTTTTTTATACATAGAAAGTTATGTTCTCCTAAATACTATCGCTCTTTATGCATCTCTTATCCTAGACCTGAAGATAAACAAAGAGCAAAAGCTAAAGGGGTCAACCCCGGGGGAGATATCACAATCCATGCACAACCCAAGTGGAATGCCAGTGGGAAGGGTGACAGCTACACCTTGTCACGTAATTGGACACAAGGATGTGTAGCAGTAACAAATAATGCCATGAAAGAGTTATGGTATGCGGTACGCGAAGGTGTACCTATAACAATACGCTAAGTGATAATAGATGAGATATACACAAAAACAAGTAGATAAATTCAATCGTCAAAAATATATTACGGAGTTAGATAAGATGGCTAAAAATCTTTTTCGTATGTTTCGGGATGAACATGTTTGTTCTGAAAAATTTATGTTAAAATTTGAACAGCTTAAGAAAAAATTTGATGAAAGGATTGAAATACATCTGGATTCAGAGTATCATCGACAGTTAAAAGTATATATTGAAAGGCTTTATAACCAGACATGTGCACGGGAAGACTTTAATGATAAGGTTTTTAATGACATAAGAGATGCAGAGATGAGTAACTTAAACAGGTTACAAAAACTTAAAAATGCTACATCATACAAGAAAGACAAACACAAAACAAAACGTCAAAATGAAGATTGGGGGTAATTATTTGAACAGGAGAAAAACAATGAAAATACAAGTGGGTATTACAGGGATTATCTTAGCGTTTATGCTCGGCTCATGCAGCAAACCTACAGCATATGGAAAAGCAGATAAAACCCCATATGCTACCAAAGAATGTATCAAGGAATTGTCTAGAGGAGCAGAAATTGTTCACAGTAGTAAAATCGATAAATTGGTGGCCTATAAAGGCAAGAGGACAATGTATGCATACAAAAATGGTAAAGTCGTAGGGGAATATCGTTTTTCTTTAGGAAAAAATGGAGATAAAGGAAACAAAGTAAAAGCAGGGGATTATAGAACACCAGAAGGTACCTATCGTATTGTACGAAAAAAATGTGATGCTAGACTTTATAAATCTTTAATGATTTCATATCCAAATGAAGCAGATAAGGCTAGGGCACGAGCTAAAGGTGTGAACCCAGGTGGGTATATTACCATTCATGGGCAGCCTAAGTGGAATGCAGATGGAAGAGGTGATGCTTTCACACTTTCACGGGATTGGACGGAGGGATGTTTAGCCGTACCTAATGATGCCATGGATGAGTTATGGCAAGCCGTTGAAAATGGTGTGAAGATTGAGATTCACGCATAAAAGATAAGAATGTACAGAATTTAGCTTAATTTGATGAAGGTTATATTATCATATTGAATAATATTGGACTTTAAAGGAGAAAGTATGAAGAATACTGTTGTGATTTTATGGATTTTCTTAGTATCAGTATTTCTGATGGCAGGGGGAGATATGGTTCCAAAAATCTCTGCTATAGCAGAGATTTCAGATGAAACATGTAAAGCAGGTGAAGTATATCTTGAACAAGATGCTAAACTTATGTGGCAAGATCAGGCATATACAAATTCTGAAGATGGTGCAGTTAAGCGCAATCATTCACGTGGAAAAGCGGGTACGTGGAATCATGCAATAAATTATTGTCGTAGGTTAAATTATGCAGGGTATAGTGACTGGAGATTACCAACCTCTGATGAATTACTGCATGTACACAAAAAAGTGGGGCAGGTATTTAAATATTTTAGAGGGAATGACTTTTGGTCATCAACCCCAACTACAGATACAAGATATAATGTAGTGTTTACTGCAGATGCATATCAATATAAAAGAAATAAAAATGAATCTCATTATATTAGATGTGTACGATGCGTCAAGTAACGTATAGAATAACCAAAGTTAAAGTATTTTTATTTCTTCTTTCAGTGTAATTTGGAATGTTTCATAAATCTTGTCTTTTGCAAGTTCTATAAGGTACTTTGCATCTTGAAATGTTCCTCCACCTAAATTGACTAGAAAATTGGCATGGACTTCGCTCCATTGCATTTTTCCTTTTTTGACACCTTTGAGACCTACAGCTTCGATGAGCCTTCCTGCATAATCATCTTCTGGATTTTTAAATGCAGAACCGGCAGAAGGATTATGCGGTTGGTTGGAACGCAAGTTTAGAAGCGTATTTAGCAAGTTTTGGTTAAAGCCTTTTTGTATCTCAAATCTTGCAGCAGTTGCAATACCATTTAGTGTTGCAAAACGGTAACCATAAGGTATTTTTTCTTTTTTTATCCATGTACCATTGATTTTTATACTGTGCAAGATATTAAAAATCTCGTACTCTTTTACCCCTGCATTCATGGCGAGCATACCTCCAAGGGTACCGGGAAGCTTGGAACAGAATTCAAAACCTGCTATATTTTGTTTTTTGGTATAGGAGACTATACGTCCAGTAGGCATTGCCGCACCTATTTCTAAGAGACCATCTTCTTTGAGGAGATAGGCAAAATCTTTACTTAGCATCATAAGAGGAGGAGGGGCAGGGGAGACAAGTAAGTTATTTGCTCCGCCGATTAGGTATCTGTCCTCTGGTATGGCATCTCCTTTTTCAAGCATAAGTACTTCTGTGGGTTGCCCGATTCTTATACTGGAGTATTTCGAAAAATCAATGGTTTTAAAAAACATTAACTGTTCCGTAAATTTTCATACTCACTAGGAATGAGATACTCTTTTGTTTTGATGGATGTATCCCATAGACCATATTTAAACCCTAATGCGTAAAGTTTGTCTAGGGCTTTAAGTTGTATGGGACTAAGTTCTATAGAGTCATCGGAAGCATACATATCCAGATATTGGGTTAGCATTTTGTCAGATATACGCACAAGATTATCTGATTCTAGTTTTTTGCAAAGCTCCTCTTTTCTGTTATTGGCCACTTTAACCCCATTAATGAGGATATTTTCTATGTCAATTGCACGATTAAGAGGAAGGCTTCTGCGTACTGCCATACCTCCAAGTGGAAGAGGTAATCCTTCTCCTGCCAATTCTACCCATATATCCCAAAGTTCTTTTTCAACTTCTAGACTTTCATCATAATCTAAGATAGATTCATGGATCAGAACTCCCGCATCTACTTCTCCTGAAACTACCGCTGCTTCTAT
>DQVJ01000101.1 GCA_015661795.1 Sulfurovum sp. | reverse complement strand
TCTAAAATACCTAACACTAAGTCGTCTTCACTTGAGTTCTGCTTCTCAAGCTTAAAACCCTTTTGCATTCGCCATAGCCGTTTCTCTTGGTAGATTGGGTATAAAGTAATAAGCCGTTGGTTAAAATCCCTCTGTATTGTTCTCTCACTCACATTAAAATCTTCAGCTAAAGCTTTTACACTCAAAGTTTCTCCATCATTCAATCGTGAAAGAATGGTATTGAGTCGTAGTAGGGTTTTGTCATAGTCGTGTTTATATGCCATTTTTTGCCTTTGAACTTCTAGCCTCTGCATAATCATACATACCCTCTGTACCCTCAGGGTACTGTGTAAAATGACTGTATTTGTAGCTATCTGAAAGCATTACTCTGTTTGTTGAGAACTGTGTTGTGTTGTTAACCATTATAAACTCCTTATGTTTTTTGATTAGTAGTGTTGTCTTAAGTCATTGTAGTGGTTGTTGGTAACATATCTATTATCTGCAACCTCTTCAAAAAACTTACTGTTTGGGTCTTTAGAGACCAACTTTTTTCTATCTGCCATACCAAATATTCTCATCTTTTCATAAAAACATTTTCCACCCCAAGGACGGTATCTCATCCAAACATCATCTACAAATGCTTGGAGTGTTTCATATTGGTCAGGGTATTCACCTACTGAACCACTAGGGTCTTTCATATTGCCATACTCATTATAACGGACAGGATTTTTCTCACAATATTCTTTGTAAGAAATCCCTTTGTTTTTCCATTTATAGAACTTCATTATAAAATCTTAGTCAGAACTGAGCGTAAATACTTTTTGTCATCTTTATATGACCATAATGTATTGTCAAAATCTTCATCATAATTACCGTGATGAAGCACAATATTTGAGTGTATTAAAGTTTTAGATTTAGCATCTATAATATCTACTTTAACATCTAACTCTTTGCTAAGTCTAGCCCATAATTTTCTAGCTCCAAAGTATTGTTCTTCATCACCTAAAATAGTATAATTTAAGTCATTTACTAAGTACTTGTAGATTATTGAAGAAATACCTTTACCTGTGTATTCTTTTAATACAGCAACACCGTCAACATTGATAAGCTTTTTATACTTAAGGATATTCCCTAAACTTTTATATCGAGTTAACCCAATACTAAAAATAGTTTCAAAAACAGGCTTAGTCTCTTTGCCTAGCTTTGTGTCTAAGGTTTCAGTATCCCAATAACCTAAAATAAATTCTAATGAATTATTTAACTGTCTAAATTCATATGTTTTGTTTAATTTGGGTATTTTTATGTTATCAAGAAGTCTCCACTTAATCTTAATTACTGTTTCGCTTGTTGTAGAAATCTTATCAATACCCTCTTGCCAATCACCTTTCATAGCGATGGCTTGTTCTTGTAGTGTTTGCTCTATAAATTCTTTTCTAAACATTTTTGTCCTTTAAACTTTTTCTAAGTTGGTAATAACTTCAACAGGGTCTTCAATTTTTAATTCCCAAAATTTAAGCAATATCTCTTTGTTTAAAAGAACAAATTTCTTTATTTTAATAAGCTCTTTTGATTTCAAAAAACTATTTCCAATAACCTTTGGTTCATCACTAATCGTTACATAAAAACTACTCCCTGAGCCATTTCGCTCCTTATATATCTTAATTCTTGCTCCGTGATTTCCTCTTTTAGCTGAAATCCAAATACTTGTACTAAGACCTGTGTACTTTGTCAGTACATTGGACATCTCAAAGAGAGGCTCAGTTTGTTCTATTAATTCATCTCTAAACATCTTTTATCCTTTTATACATTCTCTATACTCATTAGCATATGTTCTTTATTTGTTTCTCCCCAAATATCAAGCTCTGAATACAGAGTCTTATCCTTACAGTCTTTCGTATTGATAATTTCTACCTTAAGATTGTACTTTTTAGGATTATTAAACCACTTTCTCCATACGGTGCTTGAGTCTAATGATTGGGAACTATCCGATAATATAGGAACTTTTAATGATATACTTGCTTGTTTATATAATTTAAGTAGTAAATTAGGATATTTATTTTCAAACTTTTTAGAAATCATAGGCTGTAAATAACTTTTCCCACAAAAACTTGTAGGTTTTAAGTGTGTAGCACCAACTATATTATCACCTTTTTTTATTAGATATATTACCTCAAATTTACCTAAGGCTATAACATACACATCACCTTTTACTTGGCGAATACTATCCTCGTGTTTAACGATAAGTTCAATTAGGTGTATATCTATATATTTTGGCTCAACCTCACCTGTAAACACATTTGGCATCTCATTCATAAGTTTTGATAGTGTCATCTTTTATCCTTTAAACTTCTACTTCAACACACTTACAGACGCTTTCAATGATTAAGTTGTAGTCTTCATCAGAACTAAGCATACAACCATCAATTATTTCACCCTCTGTGAAACCACCGTCTAAAACATCAAACATCTCAAAGTACTGCTTCATTTCACTTTTTTCATAAATTGTTTTTGTTTTACTCTCTACATTTCTATCTTTTCTAACACTTCTAATCATATTGGCTTTTTTGTTATAGACAATAGTGAAATTTGATATTAAGAGTCGAATACAAGTATCATTTCTTTCACCATATCCATCTCGACAATCAGGTAAAGCTTGCTTAATAGCTCTATCTAAAAGCTCACCTAACTTTGTAGAGTCACTAATATGAGGTAGTGTAACTCTCTGATTTAACTGAGCTAACATTTTTCCGTTCTCAATTTTTTTAGGGTTAAACTTCACATCATTACTGAGTGTTGGCAAAACATCAAATCTTACTTTTTCTATTAATTCTTCTCTAAGCATCTTTGTCCTTTATTTT
>DQVJ01000308.1 GCA_015661795.1 Sulfurovum sp. | reverse complement strand
TTGTTTTTGTTGCATGTTATTTCCTCTTTTGTGGTGAAAAAGGATAACCGACATTCGATTAACCCTCTCTTTCACACTACATTTCAGAAATTGCGGTTACTGTTAGAATTGGCGAAGGATTATTAGGGGTCAAGTGAGCTTAGATAGTATTATTCATTCTGATGGTTGGAGAGGATATCATGGCTTAGTTGATGTTGGATATGACAAGCATTTTAGAGTTCATCATGGAGCTAATGAATTTGTTAGAGGTAACTCTCATATCAATGGTATTGAATCTTTTTGGAGTTATGCTAAAATTAGATTAGTGAAATTTCATGGGATAGACAAAAGAACCTTTAATTTACATCTAAAAGAATGTGAGTTTAGATTCAACAATAGAGGTGAAGATTTGTATAAATTATTACTTAAAATCTTCCGTAATGAACCTCTAAACTAGTCTAGCCCCAAAAAATATTGTCAATATATCAAAATATATGTTGGCAGCTGATGTCATTTTTACTTCAGCGGGTAGGACAACCTACGAGATAGCAAGTCTAGGTGTTCCTGCTATTGTTTTGGCACAAAATGAAAGAGAATTGACACATTTTTTTGCATCAAATGAATTTGGGTTTTTAAATTTAGGGTTAGGGTACAATGTGTCTAAGAAGACGCTTTTATAGAAACTTTATAGATATAGTGGAATCAGAGGAAAGTAGGCACTCAATGAGTATCTTGATGAAAAAGACAAATTTGAAATCGGGAAGAAATACGGTGAACAGATTGATACAAAATTTAATAGAGGAAAATAGAGTATGAAAATTAAAGAGCTATTTGATACAATTAATCCATACGAAAAAAAACTGTATAAACCATATATAATTGCGGAAATAGGTGTAAACTATGAAGGTAGTATGGCATTGGCTAAGAGACTTGTAGATGAAGCAAAAGAAGGTGGTGCAGATGCTGTTAAATTTCAGACTTACAAGGCAGACACGATTGCCTCAAAAGACTCTCCTGCATACTGGGATAGAAATGAAGAACCAACTGCCACACAACATGAACTTTTCCAGAAACACCAAGGTTTTTGGAAAGATGAGATGCAAGAATTAAAAAATTATTGCGATAGTGAAGATATAGAATTCTTAAGTACCCCTTTTGATGTAGAATCAGCTACATTTTTAAATGAAATGATGGACGTTTTTAAGATTTCTTCATCAGATATTACAAATAAACCTTTCATAGAGTATATGTGTTCATTTAATAAACCAATTATTTTATCTACAGGGGCAAGTAGCTTAAATGAGATAGCTGAAGCTGTGGAGTGGATAGAGAAATCAGGTAATACACAATTGGCACTTTTGCACTGTGTGTTGAACTATCCGACACCTGATGCAAATGCTAACCTTGGCATGATGATAGATCTAAAATCTAAGTTTCCAGATAAAATACTAGGCTATAGTGATCATACCTTACCTAAAGACATGAAAGTATGCGAAATGGCTACTATGCTTGGAGCAGTAATTATAGAAAAACATTTTACACATGATAAAACATTAAAAGGTAATGACCACTATCATGCTATGGATAAAGAGGATTTAAAATATTTTAGAAAAAACCTTGAGCGAACATTTGATATATTGGGAGGGTTCCATCTAAAAGCACTTAAAGATGAAGCGCCAGCTAGAGCAAATGCAAGAAGAAGTTTAGTAGCCCTTAGAGACATACCAAAAGGTAAAGTAGTTGAGCTAGAAGATTTAACTTTTAAAAGACCAGCACATGGCGTAAGTCCAAAATTTATAGATGAAGTTGTAGGTAGTGTAGCGGTGAGAGATATTAAAGATGATGATGTTATTAAGTGGAATATGTTTGAATGAAAAATCAATATGTACTCTTAACAGGTGGTAAAAATAATGCTGGTGACCACCTTATTAAACATAGAGCAAAAAAACTATTTCAATGGTTAAAACCTGATACAAATATTATTGACCTTGATGGTTGGAAATATCTTACAGATGAACACTTAGAAATGATTAATAATTCAAAAGCATTGATTTTGACAGGTGGTCCTGCGTTAAACAATAGAATGTACCCGAATATATATGCATTAAGAGATAACTTAGATGATATTAAAGTTCCTTTGCTGACTATGGGGATAGGCTGGCATTCACAAAGAGGGGAATGGAAAGATACACATAATTATGCATTAGATAATCAGAGTTTAAAGCTATTGGATAAAATCAATAATTCAGGATATATGTCTAGTGTTAGAGATTATCATACTTTAAATGTATTACACACTCTTGGTTTGAAGAACTTTTTAATGACTGGATGCCCTGCGCTCTATTCGGAAAAGAGTTTAAATGAAGGTTTTCCTGCTGTATTAGGTATAAAAAAAATAGCGTATTCATTGGGCGTTTCTTTGAAAACATCAGATAGGATGTTTAGTCAGATGCAGAGTGTTTTACTGATGCTGAAAGAACTGTTCCCTCGTGCAGAAGTAGAAGTAGTGTTCCATCATTCACCTACGGAAGAATATTTAGAGGCACATGGTGCAAATAAAAAATTATATCATTCACAAAAGCAGTATGTAGAGTGGTTAGAAAACAATGATTT
>DQVJ01000200.1 GCA_015661795.1 Sulfurovum sp. | reverse complement strand
CTAAACATATGTGTATCGATGTAGTAGGGTGTTTTAGATGCCTGACCAATGCCTGAGACTATGACAGTATCTTTAGGATTTAGTTCAAGTTCTGTAAGTACTTCTTTGAGTAGTTTGAGTATACCAAAGTTTCCACACCCAGGACACCAAGCATTGTCTATATTCGCTCTGTCAAGAGGATGTTTCATTGTATATCCTTTATGATGTCGCTTAGTTCATTTTGCAGTAAATCTGTAAAAAATGCAAATCCATTAGATTGAAGAATACGATGATGAATGTGTACACCATGACCTTTTAATATATCAGCAAATTGTCCGCTTACATTATTTTCTATGATGATATTTGTTTTGTTTTGTTTTAATATCTCAAGATGCTCAAGATTGAGTGGATGTACCCAAACAAAATGTACTTGAAACAAGCGAGGGTCATTTACACCTTTAAGAGCTTCGAAGATGGCACCTTTGGTAGAACCCCAACCAATAATCGCGATACTGCCTTTGCCATGTATCTCAGGCCTATATGCTTCAGAAATCATACGTTTTAGCTTATTTTCACGCTTCTTTACCATGATTTCACGTACTTTATAGTCTTCAGTACTTTGTCCTCTCTCATCATGCTCATGACTGCTTGAACCAACAATCCCTTGACCAAAACCCGGGACACCACGAGGCGAAATACCCTCTTCATTAAGTGTATAACGCTTATAGTCTATATCAGACTTTACGATATAACGTCGCTGTTCGTAGGCTGTAAAATCAACTTTGTCCATCATATTTATAGTATCTGCCAAATATTGATCAGAAAGTAAAATTACAGGTACTTGATACCTGTCTGCAAGTTCAAAAGCAAGATACGCATCATTGAGACATTCTTCTAAACTCCCAGGAGCCAAAATAATACGCCCGAAATCCCCATGCCCACTATGTATAGCAAGATTCAAATCTCCTTGCTCAGTACGTGTAGGCATGCCTGTAGCAGGTCCGGGACGTTGAGCTAGGTAGATGACTGCAGGAGTTTCAGATACACCTGAAAGACTGATGCCTTCGCTCATAAGTGCAAAACCTCCCCCAGAAGTAGAGGTCATGGCACGTGCCCCACCAAACCATCCTCCCAAAACCATAGCAAATGCTGCAATCTCGTCTTCACTCTGTTCCACTAAAATAGTAAACTCTTTAGACATTGAAGCCATAAAATTTAATACACCTGTTGATGGGGACATTGGATAAGAAGTTATCATAGTACACCCCCCCAGCAGAGAACCAAACCCAACAGCAGAAGAACCATCGAGTAAATGAAAATTACTTTTTGGCATGAGAGAAGTTTGAGGTATCTTAGGTAGAGAAATATTTGTCAATTTTTCACTGTAGTGATAGCCTTCTTTCATAGCTGTTTCATTTTCGTTTTGTGTATCTCCACTAAAAGCATGGAGTACACTTTTAAGTAATAGCGTTAAATCAGCCTTTAATATACCAAAGAGTAATCCAGCGACGTAACTATTTGCATATCGTATGTCCCCTAAGTCTTTGGCTGTTTGTATCATAGGTATAGGTATAATGTTTTTTTGTTTATCTTCCATGACAGGGTCATTTTCATCAGCAATGATATAGGACCTCTGAGTAAGTCTTTCTTGAACATGTGGTAAAGCATTTTTATCAAGTGCAACAAACAAATCAACATGCCAGCATGGAGCGTGTATAGGTTGGTTTGAAATGCGAAGCAAGACTGTATTGCTTCCACCTCTAACCCTAGACATAAATTCCTTTGTAGAATAGACAAAGTAACCATTGAGCATAAATGCTTTGTTTAGTATATTTTCTAAGATATTTATCCCAGATCCTGCGGCACCTCCTATCAGTATATCGATAGTTTGTGCTTTGCTATTTGGTGTTTGTTTTTTATATCTAGGGAGGGATACAGGTGGGTCTTTTAGGCTTGCTTGAAATGGAATATTTATATTTTTCATGACAATACTTCTACTATATAGGTGCTATGTCTATAGTTATTTTTAAATTTATTTATAGTCATATGTCATCTCCTTTCAGAAAAAGATAACGATTATTTGTTTTTAGTATCCTTTTTATTTATCATTTTATAGTATGAAGAATGTGTGGAATCTGTGTGCACTGTTAGGGTCTATAAACCCTTACATTTGTAGCGTCTTCTGAGTCACGTAAATACTGTGCATGTAGCTGAGACATAATGCCTTTTTCGCAGTAGAGTAGGTACTCTTTATCTTGTGGTAGTTTTTTAAATTCAGTTTTGAGCTTATGAAAAGGTATTTTGATGCTTTTACAGCTTGTCTCTATGCAGTCATCTTCTGCACGTATATCTATGACTACCATATCATCACTCAGTTTTTGTACGACTTCTATGGCAGTGTTGCTTGTCACATCATTGAGTATATCGTCGACGTTGATACTTATGGCATCTTCTATTGCTTTGTCAAGTACTGCATAGTCAAAGCGTTTTGCTTCACGTTCCATACGTTTGTATGAGCCATGGGTGATAGGGTTTTTAGAGATAACTCCACAGTACTCAGGCATATTTTCTGCAAAATCTTTAGTACCTATGGATTTTGCCATGTCCATAATCTCAGGCTTGTTCATAGTAGCAAGCGGACGCAAGACAAGCATGGAAGTGGCTTGGTCTATAAGGGCTAGGTTTCTCAAAGTTTGGCTACTTACTTGTGCCACAGACTCACCAGTAACAAGTGCATCTATCGCCATCTCTTTGGCTATTTTTTCACTTGCTAGGAGCATAAGACGTTTAAGTGTTACTCCCATGTAAGTTTCATGGGTTGATGCAAAAATTTCAGTGAGTACATCATCAAAAGGCACAGATATAAATTTTACTTTATGAGATGATCCAAACTTGCTCCACAGGTAAAGTGCTACTTGTTTGACTCCTATCTCATGAGCTGCTCCTCCAAGGTTAAAGAAAATAAAGTGCGTTTTAATCCCACGTTTCATGGTAAGGTAAGAAGCGATGGTAGAATCAAAACCACCAGACATGAGTGAGAGTATGTCACCTTGTGTACCCAAAGGAAATCCTGCTAAACCCACGTGTTTAGCGGTGATGATGTTTAGTTGGTTGTTTAGAAGCTCTATGCGTATGGTGACATCTGGGTTGTGAAGGTCTACGCCATTGGAAGGGTAGGTGGCTAACATGTAGCCACCTACAGTTTGTTCTAGTTCAGTAGAACGAAAGTCATGAGTACCAGAGCGTTTTGCACGTATAACAAAGGTTTTACCTTTTATCTCATGGTGTGTCACTTCACCCACTTTAACTTTTATTTCATCAAGGGTATTCATTTGGTCAAACTGTAGAGTTTCTAAGACTTGTTCTATGCCAGGGGTATCAAGCAGTAATTGGCGTACTTCATTGACAAAGGCTATAGGAGTCACAACTTCTATTTTATCTGAAAACTTTCTAACGTTTATCTCTTGGGAAAAACGTCCAAGCATCAAAAGTAAGTTATTATAAAGTTGCCCAACCATTTGACGTTTTGCAGATGAACCTTTAACCATAATCTCTGGAAAGAGTTTGAGAATGAATTTTTGTGTTTTAGGGATTGAAGTTTCCACGTATAAACCTTAGGTGATTAATAGGTGGAATTATAGCATAAGAGATTTGGGATTAGAGCAATCCCATCGCCAACTTTGCATCATCTGTCATACTGTCTTGTCCCCATGGTGGGTCAAAGACTATTTCTACATCTATATCTTCCAGTCCTTCTTGGCGTGCTGCGATGCTTTTTACAAGGTCAATAATGACTTGCGAGAAAGAACAAGTAGCAGAAGTCAGTGTCATGGTGATTTTGGCTTTTTTCATCATGCTTACTTCATCTGTCCATACATCGATGTTATAGATGAGTCCTAAGTCATAGATATTCACTGGGAGTTCAGGATCATAGATCTCTTTTAGATGTGTGATAATTTTTTCAACCATCTCTTCATCTGTAGGTTGATTGTCTATGAATTTTTGACGTTCAATTGCCATTTTCTCATTGATACTTTTGTTATTTTCTTCAGCCATGTTAGGCTCCTTGCTCTTTACATTTATGGGCATATCCATAAACCATCTTTAAAAAAGCTTCTAGACTTTGCTGTCGTACTGGTGAAAGTAACTCTACTATACCCATATCTTGCAGTTTTGCTGGATCAAAACCTAATATATCTTCAGGCGTTTTATTTCCAAATATGTCTATTAAAAGTGTAAGCATACCCTTTGCCATCTCTGAAGTACCTTCACCTCTAAGTACAAGTAACCCATCTTTACATTCACCTACAAGCCATGCATCTGATGCACAACCATTGACATAGGTATTGTCATTTTTCTCTTCATCAGGTAGTGTGGTATGTTTTTTTCCTAAATCAAATATGTATTCTAATTTATCATTAGGGTCAGGAAAGAGATCAAAGTCTTCTTTGTATTTTGCTATTGTTTCTTCTATAGTCAT
>DQVJ01000040.1 GCA_015661795.1 Sulfurovum sp. | reverse complement strand
GTATTAGAAGAGTTACTCTCTTCGTTCGGTACGGTTAATCTTGTAGGTAAAAGCTTTGGGGTGTTGAAGTTTAACTATGAAGGGGAAGAGTATGATTTTTCTTTTCCTAGAACAGAGCAAAAAGTAGGTCAGGGGCACAAAGGTTTTGATGTTTCTGTTGATGGTCATTTGGGCTATGAAGAAGCGGCAAAACGGCGTGACTTTAGCATCAATGCATTGGGCTATGATATAGAAGAAGAAAGGTTTTTAGACCCTTTTGGCGGATTAGAAGACATACAAGCCAAAAAATTAAGACATATAGATAATGATACTTTTGTAGAAGACCCCTTGCGTGTCTACAGAGCTGTGCAGTTTTGTGCGAGGTTTGGGTACAGTTTGGCAGAAGAAACCTTTGCACTGTGTAAGCAGATGGTAGAGCAGGGTATGTTAGAAGAGTTGCCAAAAGAACGAGTACACGAAGAGTGGAAAAAGCTACTGTTAAAAGCTCCTAAACCATCGCTTGGTTTTGAGTTTATGCGAGAACTTGGCATTTTGGAAAGGTACTTTCCTGAACTTTACGCACTGATAGATGTACCACAGTCTCCCAAATGGCATCCCGAGGGGGATGTCTGGATACACACGATGATGTGTGTAGATGAAATGACAGCATTACTAGGAGAAGATGAGAGATATAATCTTAAGATGATGTTTGCCATACTCTGCCATGACTTGGGTAAGGCAGTCTCCACGACAGTCGATGAAGAAGGAAACATCCGCTCCATCGGTCATGAGTTTACAGGCTTGGCATTGACCAAGTCTTTGATGTCTCGACTGACACAGGAACATAACTTTATAGAAACACTTCTTCCACTTGTAGAACATCATTTAAAACCTTCACAGTTTTATGTAGGAAATGCTAAAGCACCAGCTATACGAAGACTCGCTACCAAAGTAAGCATAGAAGAACTTGTCATTGTTGCAAAAGCTGACTTTTTGGGACGTACTACACAAGAGGCATTAACAGGTATTTATGAAGCAGGTGATTGGCTGTTAGAGAAGTCTAAAGAACTAAAAGTAGAAACCAAGCCTCTAGACAATCTGTTACAGGGACGAGACCTGATAACTTTAGGCATGACACCTTCACCAAGATTTAAAACCATACTGGATGAGGTCTATGCTTTGCAGCTAGAAGGTGAAATTACAACGATAAAAGAGGCTTTAGCGTTTGTGAAGGAAAAGTATCTAAGATAGGATAATTATTTTAAGAGAACAAGATAATGTTTTTTTTGTTATAATATAAATGTTAACCTCTTTAATAGGAGAGATATTATGCCATCATATCATGTCGCACGATCTATCACAATTGATAAACCCCTCCAATATATTAAAGACTCATTAAGAAATTTTAAACAATGGCCCAAATGGTCTCCATGGCTGATTATGGAACCTGAGGCAGTGGTAATTTATAGTGATAGGCAGGGACAGGTAGGTGCAACATATGGTTGGTCTGGTGTACTTATTGGTGCTGGGAGTATGGAGCTGATGGAAGTACATGATGAGAGTTTGGTAATGCAGATTTATTTTACAAAACCTTTTAAGTCCACTGCCAAAGTTAGTTTTGATTTTGTAGAAGTAGAAGAAGGTGTAAGTGTAACTTGGTCTATGCATGGAGATTTGGCATTTTATATGTTTTGGATGAAGAAGATGATGCGTACATTGATAGGTATGGATTATGAACGTGGGCTTTTGATGTTGAAAGAATATCTTGAAACAGGTTCAGTGGACTCTTATGTCATTATAGAAGGAGTTGTATCTATGCAAAATCAAAGATATATTGGTATACCCAATGCCTGTGCGATAAAAGATATTGCTGAGGTAATGAAAAAAGATTTTGAACTGCTCTATACTTTCATGAAAGAAAAAGAAATTTCTATAAAAAGCGTACCTTTTTCTATCTATAATACTTTTGATATTTTTAAACAGCAGTCAAGTTTTATTTCCTGTATACCTTTGGATGAAAATATTGATATAGACAAATCTTGGGTACAAGGTACCGTAGAAAGTAAACATGCATTAAAAACGATACACAAAGGACGTTATTTACATTTGGGTAATGGCTGGATGACTGCAATGAATTTTGCACGTTTAAAGAAAATAAAAACGACTAAAATACCGGTAGGGTATGAGTATTATCCAAATAACCCCTATGATACGCCCGAAGAGAAACTCATCACGGAGATATATTTACCAGTGAGGTAAGTTTAAGGTATCTCTGGGGTATTTAAATTTTCTAGTAACGTTGCATACCCACGACCTACTCTAGCGATGCTCAAAAAGTTTAGATTAATTCTTTCTTTGTCTGTTATGATTGTATCATCAAGATAGAGATGTTCAATCTCTACAATTACAGGAACGGTCTTAGAACCTTCTAGCGTAACTTCTTGTAAGTATTCACAAAAGTAAGCCACTTTGATGCCTTTTGGCATAGGAGGATAGGCATCAAAAACTTTTTTTGTTGGAATGTCAAATACCTCAAGTTCACTTTGTAAAGGATCTAAACTTTTAGATGAAAAATGCATGGATTCAAAATGATCTTCATCTATGATACAAATGACACATTTTTTTGTTTCTCTTAAATTTCTCAGTGTATCTTTAGGTGTGCCATCAGGACGATGACCAATGGAAACTATGAGGGTAGCAGGTTCAGAAGAGAGTGGGCAAAAATATGAAAAAGGAGCAAGATTGAGTACTTCACCTTGAGAGACTATCCATGCAATGGGACGAGGTATAACAGACTTTGCCATCAATTGATAGCGTTGAGAAGGGTGTGTATTTTTAAAGTTGATGAGCATAATAAAATCCTTTCAAAGTATTATATCTTATTATGGTATTCAAATGTGAAATATGTATACTGATTATATGTTTAATTACAGATACATATTTCATTACGAAGAAGTGCAAGATTAAAGGTTTTTCATCTGTATAATCCTGCACGGATAGTTCTTGATATTAGTGAATACACACAATAATTTTAACTGATAAATTCAACGACTTCATCAAATGGTAGTCTTAGTTGTGTAGATTGTTCATTCACTCTATATCCTAAAGTCAGTACAACGGAGACTTGCCATTTATTTGTGTCTAGTTCAAGTACTGTTTCTACATTTTCTTTTTCGAAACCTTCAATGGGGCAGCTATCTATACCTATATATGCCGCTGCTGTCATCATGTTTCCTAATG
>DQVJ01000214.1 GCA_015661795.1 Sulfurovum sp. | reverse complement strand
CATTCTTTTTTCTTGCTCTTTCCTGTAATATACGTGCCTTCAATGCCATGACTGCAGCACCAGTATGTATAGGTCCTTCATAGTCTGGTGAATGGGTACAAAACTCACCATTCTTGAATGTGATACGCTTGTTTTTTACCATAAAACCTTCAGGATATATGACCCAGTCTGAAGTTCCTGAGAGTAAGTCTTCAACGATAATACAATCTCTTGTTTTATTCCTGTTGGACAGTGTGCCTAACAAGCGCATAAATCTACCAAATATACCAACAAACAAACTGTCATCCGCCAAGGAACGTGTTGTTCTTCCATTGGATGCATAAAGCATATGGGGCACCACAAAGGTTTCAAAACGGGTAAAATGATTGGCGACAAACAAAACTGGAGACTCTGGTAATTTTTCACCAGATATAGTAATGTTTGCTCCTGAGAGTTTACGTACTACACCGATGACTAAAGATGACAAAATAAAGGGTAATCGCATGACTAAACCTTTTGATTCGTTTTTATTTTTCTAAAGTAATCTGCATCCTTGAAACTGTCCACTGTAATAATCTCTTTTTGTAAAACTCTAGCATGTTTCAGATCTCTAAGCTCTTTGGTCGTAAGTTTTTCTCCTTTTTTCTCTTTATCTAGTAGTGCTTTAACTTCTTGCATCGCGTGAGTTGCCTCGAGCAGCTGTGTAGGTCTCTCACCCATATAGATGTTAGCACATACCCGTTCTCTTAACCCATCATCTTTGCCCAGTGCTTTTGCTATAGCATGTAAAGAAGCATCTTTTATGGTTTTACCCATAGGATTGATGCGCGTACAGTAGCCCATCAGCTTAAACGGTATGCCCAGTACACCCCCAGCCAAGTTAGCAAATAGGCCTCTAAAAGCATCGTCTATCTTGCCAAAAGCATCTTCGACTGCTACTTCTAACAAGCGTTCATCACTCTGAGGATGGCCATCCGCTTCAAAGCGTTTGAGTGCCGCAGTGATAAAGTACATCTGTGCCAATACATCACCAAAACGCCCAGAAACTGACTCCCTACGTTTTAGCGTGCCTCCAAGCAACCCTAGTGCCACATCAGAGAAAAAGGCAAACTTCGCAGAAGCCCAAGCGAGTTTTTGCTCATAGCGTCTAGCTATGCCTTGTGATACTGGTACATGGGCATAACCTCTTGAGAGGCAGAGCACAAATGTTCTAGCTTTGTTACGCAATACATGCCCTATGTGTGTAAAAAACAATCGGTCAAAGGCTTCTACATCCTTGTTTTCGAGTGCTTCTATCTGTGCATATGCATAAGGATGACAACGTATCATCCCTTGCCCAAACATGATAAGTGTTCGCGTCATGATGTTCGCACCCTCAACCGTAATGGCAACAGGTGCTCCAAAATACGCATGAGAAAGGAGGTTTCTAGGCCCTCTACTTATAGCTGCCCCTCCTTGTATATCCATCGCATCCATGACATTACGTCTAAACATCTCTGTACTTTGGTACTTCATAATGGCATTTGCCACTGCTGGTTTTTTGCCATCATTTATCGAGCCCAAGGTAAAAGTCTTTGCCGCGTCTAGCATATACGTACTCGCTCCCAAACGCCCAAGCACTTCAGCAATACCTTCAAACTTAGCGATACTTAGCCCAAACTGGTAGCGTACCACTGCGTAAGTAGCTGCCACATATGTTGCCAGTTTGGAGCCACCTGTACTCGTACTAGGAAGTGAGATACCTCGCCCAACAGCCAGGGACTCCATAAGCATCTGCCATCCATTTCCAAGCCCAGATTCTCCACCTATAACATCATCTATACTTATAATGACGTCTTTACCTAGTAAAGGTGCATTGACAAAGGGTACATTGAGAGGGTCATGCCTACGTGACTGGTCGATACCTTTTTTCTTGGCATCCACCAAAGCACAGGTAATACCCCAGTCCACCTCTTTACCCAATAGTTTTTCAGGGTCTTTTAACACAAAGGCAAGCCCTATCACCGTAGCTATAGAGGAAAGGGTAATATAACGCTTCTCAAAGTTCAGACGGATTTTAATCTCACCCTCTTCATCTCTAAACACCACACCCTCAGACTGAATGGAACCTGCATCAGAACCTGCTTCTGGTTCTGTAAGTGCAAAACATGGGATGTCTCTCCCATCTGCTAATCTAGGCAAATAATGATCTTTTTGAGCATCTAGTCCATAATGCAGCAGTAGTTCAGCAGGGCCTAACGAGTTAGGCACCATAACGGTAATGGCAAGTACTTGCGAGTGTGAAGCCAGTTTTTCTATGACACAGCTATGGCCGTAGGCAGAAAACCCAAGACCCCCATAGTCTTTGGGGATGATCATCCCTAAAAATTTCTTCTCTTTGAGGTATTCCCATACTTCTTTTGGCAAGTCTCTACTCTCAAACACTTCCCAGTCAGAAGTCATGGCACAAACTTCATTTACCTCATTATCGATAAAGTCTTGCTCCTCTTTACTCAGTGTAGGATAAGGGTTAGCAAATATCTTTTCAAAGTCAGGCTTCCCAGAAAACAACTCCCCCTCCACCCACACATCTCCAGCCCGAAGTGCTGTCTTCTCAGTATCAGATATCTTCGGTAAGAGTCCGTTTTTCTCTATGAAATTAAAGAGGTTTTGAGTGACAAATTTGACTCGTGTAGGCTTGTGTAAAAATATACCACCTAGTGCTACAAGTGGCACAAACCAAAACCACGTTGCCCCACAACCCAACAAGAACAAAGTAAATACCACAAACCATGCCCACACCGGAGCAGAAAAATATGCCAATACTATGGCTACTATGAATAAGAGTAAAAATACCATCTCTTGCCTCCTAAATTTTTTTCTTGTTTATAATACAACTTTGGGTGTGGGGTTAGTGTGGAGTTTTTCAATTACTGCAAAATTGTTTTTAATAGAATATGTATTTGTGAATATACATCAACTAGTTAGGATAGATTTATAGATACACCTTTTACTTCATTATAATACCCCTAAAAATTACCCGCCACATCATCCCGGCTCTAAGTGTTAAGTAAAAGTACAGCAAGAGTCACAAACCAAATTCTCTGGGGTATAGAAAGTAAAAGAACCTTCTTTGACATATCTTTCTATTGAAGATAACTTATAGCTGTGTAGTATGTGTGTAATATTTACTTTATCTTACAAGAGTCGATGTTTTCATAGCCCCTGTAGACACGCCACATCAAAGGTAGTCTATACATCTTCTCTATCACATTCTTGATGACATATGCCAGATAGCCGTAGATACGTATCCAGCCCATGTCTATCACCGCAGAGCCACTTCCTAAAGCTATAGCAATACCTTTAATCTTTACATTTTTCCTGTGTTGTTTTTTACCTTGCTGTTTATAGATGATATTTTGTGCAGCAGCACTTCCACTTTCTATGGCGGTTTGTGCAGTAGGTGGCAAGGGCTTTCCCTTCTTATTACTCAGACTTGCTACATCGCCTATAACATAAATCGCTTCATCCCCCACACTACGTAGATACCCATCTACTTCCAGTTGCCCTTTAGCATTACTAGACAAATCCAATGTTTCTAAACATGCAGGAATCATCGTTCCCCCTGCAAATATCATAAAATCAAAAGAGATTTGTTCATCATTACTTAAAAATGCTGTATGTTTATCTATCGTATTTACACGTGTGTTTGTATAGACGTTTACACGAAGCTTCTTGAGTCTCTTTGTTGCATACCTTATCACAGATTTATGCATGCCCTTAAGTACTGTTTCTCCACTGGCTATGAGATAGATATTGATATTTGAACATACCAACGCATTTTGTCTATAAAAACGGTTAAAAAACTGTTGCATACTCGCTGCTATTTCTACACCTGAAAGTCCTGCACCTCCGACGATGATATTGAAACTTTTATTGATGTCTTTATCTGATTCTAATCTTCGATAGAGCTCTTCATGAAAAAGACTATAAAGATAAAGTGCACCTCGTAGACTCTTTGCTCCTGCAGAGTAACTGCGAATGTCTTTATCACTCTTAAAAAGTTTTGTCCTGCTTCCCATAGCCACTATCAGGGTATCATACCCAAGCTCACTCTCTTCACAAATAACTTTTTTTTCTCTCCTGTTAAAATAAATAATTCTTTTATGCTCAAAGTGTGTGTTATTATAGTACGCACACAAAGCAGGCAAACTCACAATAGTCCGTTCAAAAGGTATCTCTCCAGAGATAAGAGCATACCCCTCTGTCTGCAAATAATGATAAGGGTGCTGGTCGATCAATGTTACCTTGATATTGGCTACATCTCCTAGTTTTTTCAGTGCTGCCACACCACCATACCCACCACCTGCTATCACTACATGATGCACAATGTATCCTTTTTAAAAAGTTAAAACTATCAAATGATAACCGAATAAGTGTGGCTTTAATGTGCAACGATAAAACATTATTAAGTCATTTTTATAAATACTTTTCAACATCTTTTGCAGACAACGGTTCTGTATAATAATACCCTTGAATATATTGGCACCCATTTTTAAATAAAATATCTCTTTGTTCCACTTTTTCAACACCCTCAGCAATCACTGTAAGTTTAAGATTT
>DQVJ01000058.1 GCA_015661795.1 Sulfurovum sp. | reverse complement strand
TAAAAAGCTCATAAGGAGCTCGTCTGAACAGGATTTGAAGTTCTTGTGCGTTTCTTTTCTAAAGAGTGAGGCTAGTTGCTGTTTGCTGAGTTCAACTTCTGCTAAAGCAAAGATGATTTCAGTCTGAGCTTCTTTAAGCTCCAGTGCGATACGTAGTTTTTTGAGTATGAGGTTGTTGGTAAGTTCTACCACAGTATCATCATCAGACTTTTTAGGACTTGGTCCACGTTTGAGTGTTACTAACCCATCTAAGAATACACCTAATTCTTCGTAAGAACACCGTGTATATCCTTTATCTTGTCTACGCTTGAGTAAGGAAGTCAAATGCTTTTCGCTTATTGTATAGTTTTCAAGTTGATATGTCTTTAGTATCTCTTCTATACTAAGATTTAAAGACTTTTTGATACGATAAAGTATTTCATTTGTACTGATGAGCATTTTATTTTTTCCCTGCTTCTTCTGCTAAATGCTGTAATGCCATTTTTGCTTTATTGATAATACTTAGACAATTTTTATCTTTTATATTATGTTTGAGTGACCAGTATTCTGGATTCGTATAACTAATGGTTGTATACCCTTCATAATTGGTGGTAAAAAGTAAACGAAGTGGCAAATCAAGTCCCATAGAAGAGTTACATTTCATCAGTATCGTTCCCATTTTCGGATTACCAAACACGACAAGAGTTTGAGGTTTTAAATCCAATTTTACTGCTTTTGCATTGGCTTGATGGTCTATAGTCTGAAAATGTGTTAGCCCTTGTGCTTTGATGAGTTTTTCAAGTTTCGCCACAGCAGTTGGCACATCATTTTGACTTTTAACAGTGTTGATAAAGGCACCTTTTTTACTGTCACAACCAAGTAAAACAAATCCCATAAAAATAATGAAAAGTAATTTATGCATGAGACATTCCTTTAAACATTGAACCTAAAGTGCATAACATCACCATCTTGTACGATGTATTCTTTTCCTTCAAGTCTATTTTTACCCGCTTCTTTTGCACCTGCTTCACCATTATAAGTAATATAATCTTCATAAGAAATCACCTCCGCACGGATAAAACCTTTTTCAAAGTCATTATGTATAGCAGCCGCTGCTTTAGGTGCTGTAGTATTTTTACGTATTGTCCATGCACGTACTTCTTTGACCCCAGCAGTAAAATAACTCATGAGCCCAAGCTTGTCAAAACCTTTATGAATGATTTGTTCAAGACCAGATTCTGTTACACCTAGGTCTTCAAGCATTTCTTCTCTCTCACCCTCATCAAAGTCTACCATGTCTTCTTCTACTTTGGCACACAGTTTAATGACCTCTGAATCTCTTTCTTCTGCATACGCTTTGAGTTTTTGTACATATTCACTGTCTTCACCTAAACCATCTTCATCTACATTGGCACCATAGATAATAGGTTTAGAAGTAAGTAGTCTCAGCTCTTTGTTCATCGCAACAAACCCATCACTTTCCAAGTCATTAAAGGTTGAAACAGGTGCACCATCTTCTATATGTTCTAAGAGAGCTTCAGCAACTTCAAGTTGCTCTTTGGCATCTTTATCATTCCCTCTGGCTTTTTTCTTTAACATATCAATACGTTTAAGTAGTGCATCAATATCAGCAAATAAAAGCTCTTGTTCAATGATTTCAACATCACGAATTGGATCAATACTACCTTCTGTATGCACAATGTTAGGATCTTCAAAACATCGTACTATATGCAAAATAACTTCCGTTTCGCGAATGTTCCCTAAGAACTTATTTCCAAGACCTTCACCTTTACTCGCACCTGCTACTAGTCCAGCGATGTCTACAAAGTCTAGTGTAGAGTACTGTATTTTTTCAGGGTTCACTATTTTTGCCAGTTGGTCTAGTCTCTTATCTGGGACAGGAACAACAGCCTTATTGGGTTCTATAGTACAAAATGGGTAATTTGCACTCTCTGCATTTTGTGCTTTTGTCAGTGCGTTAAAAGTAGTAGATTTTCCTACGTTGGGTAATCCAACAAGTCCGATGCCTAATCCCATAGTTTTCCTTAAGTAAATATATTAACGCGATTTTAGCGAAAAAATGGTGAAGAGGGGGTTAGTAGAGAGAAGAATATCTATTCATCAAAGGATTACCCTTTGATTTTAATGTGTATGCTCTGATACAAGATTTTCAAGAAGTTTAATCATCATACGTACACCAGCCCCCGATGCACCATGTGGGTTTTCTCCCCAAGCGTGTTCGACAAAAGCAGGACCGGCTATGTCTATATGTGCCCATTTATCTTTATGTTCTTGATCTATAAACTCAGATAAAAATTGTCCCGCAGTAATAGCTCCACCATAACGTGTATTGGAAATGTTACATACATCAGCTATTTCTGATTTGATAGTTTTTTTCAAGTAGTCATTAAAATCAAGCGCAGTTGCAAGTTCCCCTGCATTATGAGCCTCTTTCACAACTAGATTTTGTACTTCTTTATTGTGCCCCATGATCGATGAAGTATAGTGTCCTACTGCTACAACAGATGCACCCGTTAATGTAGCAAAATCAAAAATGTAATCGGCTTTAACTTCTTGTTGTGCATATGCTAGTACATCTGCTAAAACCAGACGACCCTCTGCATCGGTATTACGTACTTCAATAGTTTTACCATTTTTAGCTACAAGGACATCATCTGGCTTGTAGGCATCTCCTCCTATCATATTTTCCACAGCACCTATAAAACCATGTACTTCAATAGGTAAATTAAGTTCTGCAATAGCTTTCATGATACCCATAACAGCAGAACCACCACTTTTATCTGATTTCATTGTTACCATGAAATCAGCAGGTTTAAGACTTAATCCTCCAGAATCATAAGTCAGACCTTTCCCAACAAGTGTAATGACTTTTTTAGCATTTTTTGGTTTATGTGTCAGATGTATTACTCTTGGTTTATGACGGCTTGCCCGTGCCACAGCCAAAAGGGTTTCCATCTTTTCTTTTTTAAGTTTCTTTGGTTTGAGAACTTCACAGACAAGACCTGTGTCTTCAGCCATACCTTCAGCGATACTTGCCATCACTTCAGGATAACAATCATCAGGTGTAGTGTTGACGATATCACGTGTAAAATTAGTGGCATCTGCTATAATCTGTCCTTTATGTACTTGCAGTGAAACTTTTTCAATACTTAGTGATTCGTTGTTATATTCCTCTAATGAAATAGTGATGAGTTTAATTCTATTTTTACTTTTTTTACTTTTATATGTATCGAAACTATAACTGCCAAGTATAAAACCTTCTACCATAGCACGCACTGAATATGTACAACCATTGTTTGTATAACTTGCAATTTTCAAAGATTTGTACTTTGTTCCTTTGAGTGCTTTTATGGCACTTGCTGTTGCTCTACGAATAGCTGTACTTTGCAAAGAATCAGCACCTACATAAAGTCTATTATTTTCTATCAGCAAACAAGTCTCATCTTGTCCACAGTTAAAACCAGCTCTTTTTAGTAGTTTTTTATCTTGTACAAAACGGTGTTTCAGGTTACCGTCTATGACAATGATAACTTCTATATCTTTATTTATATCTGCAGCTACAGGTAACATGGTGAGTTCAAAATTCATTTTTATTCCTAATGTAGGTCAATGACCATAAATTCATAATCAAGAGTATATCAAAATATTTGTAAAGGTGCATTGGATTGTTATATTGTTTTTAGCTATTTATACTATAATCCATTTATGACAATTAAAATACAAAATGAAGAATTTGACGTACTGGACATTAGACAACTTTACTCTGCAGCTATCATTAAAACAGATGACAAAGAAGGTAGCAAACAAATCAGTTTGGAAGTATTAGACAAAGAAGACAATCCCAACATAGAAATCATAAACTATGGTATCTTTGTGGATTTAGGTGATGATGATATATATAGCTTTCTGTTTACATCACGAGACAAGTTAGAAAATGCGTTGTTGCAAACAAAAGAGCAGATAAGAAAACAACGAAATGGTCAATAATCATATTTAAACATAACATATAGAAGAAAAATATTTATTTTCTTCTATTGTTTACTTTTTAGTGAAATTTATCAGCCAAAATATCTTGCGCTTGTATCATATCTTTGTCTCCACGACCAGAAAGATTTACTAATATAGTTTTACCTTTTATCTCTTCAGGCTTCATCTTTTTGAGGTAGGCTACGGCATGTGAGCTTTCAAATGCAGGAATAATACCTTCAGACTGCGAGAGCCACACAAATGCATCCATAGCCTCATCATCAGTAATGTGATCGTAAGTGACAATGTTGTTGTCTTTAAAAAATGAATGTTCAGGTCCAATACCTGGATAATCAAGACCTGCAGAAATGGAGTGGGCTTCTTGTACTTGACCATCTTCATCTTGGAGTAGGTAGCTTAGTTGTCCATGAAGGACTCCTGGGCTTCCTTTTTCCAGTGAACAACCATGTTTGGAGTCAAGTCCCAAACCACCAGCTTCTATACCTATACATTCCACACTCGCATCTTGCAAAAAATGATTGAAAATACCAAGTGCATTAGATCCTCCCCCAATACATGCGATGACCTTGTCGGGTAAACACCCTTCAACAACATCTAATTGAGCTTTTGCTTCCCAGCCTATGATAGACTGTATATCACGTACCATCATAGGGTAAGGGTGAGGTCCTGCAACAGTACCTATAAGGTAATAGGTGTCTCTAGCATGTGTTACCCAATGACGAATAGCATCATTCATAGCATCTTTAAGTGTTTTAGAACCACTCTCTACAGCATGTACTTTAGCACCTAGTAGCTTCATACGAAAAACGTTCAGTTCCTGCCGTGCCACATCTTTTGCACCCATAAAAACTTCACATTCAAGACCAAAAAGTGCTGCCACTGTAGCTGTAGCAACACCATGTTGCCCCGCACCCGTCTCTGCAATAATCTTTTTTCTGCCTAAACGTTTTGCAAGTACAGCTTGCGCTACACAGTGGTTAATTTTATGTGCACCCGTATGATTTAGGTCTTCACGTTTAAGGTATATTTTTGCACCCAATTCTTTAGAAATATTTTCTGCAAAATAAAGTGCAGAGGGTCGTCCTACATAGTTTTTATAATAGTAGTCTACTTCAGACCAAAAGTCTTTGTCAAAACGTACCTTCTCATAATCAAGTCGCAGTTTCTCAAGTG
This sequence comes from Sulfurovum sp., assembly GCA_015661795.1. GTDB lineage: Bacteria > Campylobacterota > Campylobacteria > Campylobacterales > Sulfurovaceae > Sulfurovum. Next base: position 5,762 of record DQVJ01000058.1, on the reverse strand, counting down.
CTGGCATCAGTGTTTCAGGTACAAAACGTCCACCAAACTTACCAAAGTGACCATTTTCATCAGGGTCATGTGGGCTAGGTGTTGGAATGTATATTTCTTTATTTAAATCCATTAGTATCTCTTAAAAAATTATTAGGTAGATTATAGCGAAGGAGAGGTTAGAAAGTAGATTATACTTAAATAATATACGTAATCTCAGCTTGTGATCCAAGTCGCATGGGAGGTCCCCAAAACCCTATGCCAGAATTTACATAGATGTAACTTCCATTTTGGAGCTTGTGCAGTCCTTTTATATAAGGCTGTTGAAGTCGAACAAGGTATTCAAACGGCCAAACCTGTCCTCCATGCGTATGTCCAGAAAGAATGAGTTCTGGCTTATACTTTCCAAGTTCTTCTATAAATTTTGGTTGATGTGCTAAAAATATAGTTTTATAGGTTTGTTTACATCTATCAAAGGCTTTATGTATATCTGGTGCAAGCGTATTCATCCTGTACCCTATACGGTCTGTAACACCTACTATATTTACTTTTAGTGCATCTATTTGTATATTTTCATTGAGTAGGAGGGTGAGTTTCGTATGTTTTATAAACTCTATAATTTTCTCTGGATTATGAAAATACTCATGATTTCCTAAAATATAATATATTCCATATTTCGATTCAATATTATTTAGTTCTAATAGTATATCCTTAATCTCATCAAGAGCTGTATCAATAAGATCTCCTGTCATACAGACGATATCTGGAGAGAGTGCATTTATTTTTTCTACTGATGCTTTGACAAAATCTTTGTCTATAAGCCCACCTATATGTAAGTCAGATATTTGAACAATTGAAAAGTCAAAACCATTCAATTTGACTACATTGACTACAGGCTCTTTACTGCCTTCAAAAGCACCTGCAGTTACATAGGAAGTAGATAGTGCAAGCATTACACCATCAGCACTTTTTTTAATGAAAGTACGTTTTGAATAATCAATTTTAGTAAGTGTGCCATGCAAAACATTAAGTAACTCGTGAAGTATGAGATAGAGAAAAATGACCAGTGTAATCCCAATAGAAAGTGAAAAAAGATAATAAAAAGTATTAGATATATAGTCTGTATATCGTCCTACAACATAGAGAAGATTAAAGATAAAATTTAGTCCTACTAAAAGAGTAAAGAATTTTTTTACTTTGTCTGATACCAAAAATTTTTTGATGACTCTTGTATAAAAAAGGTAGTGTAAAGAAAAAAACAGAAGAAGAAAAAGTGAAAAAAAGATAAATGTTCTCATGCTTTATACCTACTTTCTAAAATATAATATATCAAATAGGTTAATCGATACCCAATACAGAATAGACAGGAGCTTTTATACCTTTTTTACCATTTAAAAACGCAAGTTCCATAATAAAACATACTTCAACACATGTAGCACCCACTTTGTCAATGAGACTTGCTGCTGCTTTTGCTGTGCCTCCTGTGGCGATAAGATCATCTATGAGCAAAACTTTTTTACCCTTATTCACTCCAAAAGCATCTATATGTATCTCTACTTCATCAAAACCGTACTCAAGTGAGTATTTTTCCGCAACAGTAGTGTAGGGTAATTTACCTTTTTTTCGTACAGGTACAAAACCGATACCCAGTCTATCTGCAAGTGCTGCACCGAAAATAAATCCTCTGGCATCAATACCTGCGATATAATCTAAGTCATAAGATGTGTACCTTTTTTCCAAGTGAGTCATGAGTATTCTGTATGCTTTTGGATTAGAAAGCAGCGTAGTGATATCCTTAAAAATGATGCCTGGTTTTGGAAAGTCTGGAATGTCTCGTATACTGTCTAATATAATTTGTTTCTCGTCAGATGTAAGTATCATGTGAATCCTTGAAATATCTCTGTCTTTTCTTGCTTTATTTTAAGTATACCTTTTAGAAACATATATATAAAAATTTTTACATTACCCTAATGTACTTCCAAAAGCACAGCCTTCTATTTTTGCAACACGCCCTGCATGTCTCCCACCTTCAAATTCAGTCGAAGAAAAAGCCTCTAACATATCTTCTATCACACCTTTTCCTACCACTCGTTCACCAAAACATAAGATATTTGCATCGTTGTGTTGTCTCGTAAGTTTAGCCGTGTAATGGTCATGACAAAGTGCAGCTCGAATACCTGGTATCTTGTTCGCAGCCATAGAAATGCCTATCCCAGTACCACAGATAAGTATCCCAAAACTTCCTTCATCTGCAAGGACCGCATCTGCACATTTTTTAGCAAAATCTGGATAATCTACACGGTCAGCAGAGTCTGGACCTAAATCAATAATCTCATGTCCCAATTCCATTACATAATTTTTTACATACGCTTTTAGTGCATAACCTGCATGGTCTGTAGCTATATAAAATTTCTTTGACATTTTATTTCCTTTATTCTATAGGTTCTTCAAATTGAATAGTATCTATTCTTCTACCCACACGTCCCCAACGTACTGTGTAACGTTGCTTGTTCCAAAGTACTTCACATGCTTGAGATGATATATCCATCTCAGGACATACACGTGTAAGTTTATCATGGTCTTTACTTCCACCTATGCCATGCATTACCCAGTCATATGATCGGAACTCCAAACTCATATAAATAAGCCAAGGTTTTCCCACAATATTTTTGTAAGGAACAGAACCCCAAAAACGGCTGTCATTAGAGTTATCTCGGTTATCACCTATCATATAATAATGATCTGGCTCAACTTTTTTATAGAAAAGCTTAGTACCTAGTTTCTCTACATATACAGGTGTCATATCAATATCTCTGTTAATCGAATAACTTTGTACCATGAGTTCGAAAGAATTTCCCTCATATTCAGGTACATATTGGATACCCGGATATTTATTCATATATGGATTTTCTACCCATAACTTTCCTCTAAGGGTAACGATTTTAGCCTTAGGGTAGGCTAACTTTATACTGGCTTCATCTTCCATATCATGAAAGTGAAGATAAAGTTTTTTATCCGTATATAAAAGTTCATCTCCCCCTACAGCAACACAACGTTTTACATAATGTATTTTTGGTGTAACGGGATTTCTAAAAATGACTATATCTTCTCTTTTAGGTCTTGGTCCTTCTATAAGGTGACCATTATTATTAAAATCAGGTAAAAGTGGTATTTCAAGCCAAGGTAAATGTGGTGTCGGAATACCGTAAGAAAATTTTTTAGCAAAGAGAAAATCTCCTATAAGCTGCGTGCGTTTCATTGAGCCTGATGGAATCACAAAAGATTGTGCCACAAAAAAGATAAGTAGTAAAACGATAATAATGGTCCCTGTCCAAGAGCTTGAAAATTTATAAAAAGTATTTAAAAACTTCTTCACTATACTCTTCCTCTGGCAGCTTTAACTGTATTACTCAAAAGCATAGCAATAGTCATTGGTCCCACACCACCTGGAACGGGGGTAATATATGAACATTTAGGACTTACATTTGTAAAGTCAACATCACCAACAAGAGAACCATCTTCTAAACGGTTAATACCTATATCAATCACTATGGCATCTTCTTTTACCATATCTTCTTTTATGAGTCCCGGTACCCCCACACCTACTACAATGATGTCTGCTCTTAATGTATGTGATTTAAGATCTTTTGTATATATATGTGTCACTGTCACCGTCGCATCAGCATTTAATAACAATGCTGCCATAGGTTTCCCAACTATGTTACTAGCTCCCACTACACATACATTTTGACCTTTAAGATTAATGTTGTATTCTTCAAACATTTTCATCACACCCAGTGGTGTACAAGCAACAAAAGCATCCAGCTTAGTCACTAAGCGTCCTACATTGTAGGCATGAAAACCATCTACATCTTTTTTAGGGTCTATAACTTCGAGTATTTTGTCTGTATCTACATGTTTTGGGAGAGGAAGCTGCACCAGTATCCCATCAATACGAGGATTAGCATTCATCATTTCAATGGTCGCTATGATTTCGTCTTGACTAATGGTATCGGGCATATGATGTGTGATAGAATAAAAGCCTACTTTTTCACAAGCTTTTGCTTTCATTTTAACATACGCATGACTTGCTGGATCGTCACCTATAAGAATGACTGCAAGACCTGGAACGATATTTTTTTCTTGTTTGAGTTGTTCTACTTCAGCACTAACTGAACTTTGGACTTTGGACGCTAGAGATTTTCCATCTATGAGTTGCATAAGAGTTACCCTAATAATTTTTAAGGTATTATATCAAAAATAAATAATGGGGAGTCAATCATGAAGATATTATGGTTATTGTTACCTTTACTACTATGGTCTGAAGAAAACCCTACAGAAAGTTTTATATCTGACTATGAATATGGTGAAATGCTTTATAATAACCCTCGAGGAGTAAGCTGTGCAGAGTGTCATGGTACTTCAGGTGAAGGTAAAACAATCATACAATATCAAGATATTCATGGTAAAGAAGAGCTACGAGGGTCTGATATACGTAAAAAAAGTCTCATGGAGATGATTAGGGCTGTTAATTCCTATCATAAAGTTATGCCACGTTATTACCTGAGTGATGATGAAGTAAAAATGATTTATAACTATCTGCAAAAGAAAAATAAACATTATTTAAAATAAAAATACGCATAGATGTAGAAACTATTTATTGAAGTAATACATACTAAAAATGAAAAATGAATGATTAAAAGGGTGAGGGAGAAATAAAAAGTATGCAGGCATATAGCCTGCAAAATACTACTAAAGAGGTGTTACGTTTTCAGCTTGTGGGCCTTTTTGACCTTCACCTACTTCAAATGTTACAGCTTGACCTTCAGCTAGAGTCACACGACCACCACTGTCATTATTTACTTGACGGAAGTGAACAAATACATCATCTCCACCATTTTCTTGTTGGATGAATCCGTAACCTTTTTCATCGTTGAACCATTTAACTGTACCGTTGACTAATTCTGCCATTGTTATACCTTGTGTGGACTTTTGTCCAAATAATTTACACTTCTAGGGCTTCCCTATTAAAGCGGAATCTAAAATCGGAGAGAGTCTTTCGGTGGTCTTGCAATAAAACTAACACGCGAAAGATGAACTCGAACCACATCTTTCTTCACAATAATTGTACCTACTTTTTCTGCTTGTAAGCTTATAGGTAAACATATTTGCATAAAATACTCTGTTTTGTGTAACTTTTGTACTTTTAGAAATTATAATTAACACCTACTGTGACTGCATCAACAGTAACATCTTGACTAATCAAACCATCAAAGTTATCATCATCATAGAGTCTAGTATAATCAACAAAGATATCTATGCTTTCTGTGGCAGCGAAACTTGCACCCAGTCCCCATTGGAATCCATCTTCAGAGTAATCAGCTACGCTATTGTCATATGATACCTGCCCATAACCAAGTAACGCATATAATTTAAAATTATCAATAGAATACTGAGGTTTCACATAAAGTGCGATATTTGATATATCACCAGTATCTGGTCCATTATCAACATCAAGGTCACCTACAGTAGCTGTATATCTACCTTCTAGTGCAATATATTCATTAAAGCTGTAACCAGCAAGTACTGTAATCGCATTACCTGTTATATCTCCTGCAGTTGCGGCATTATTCATTTGTAAATAAGAATAACCCAATCCTAAATAAAAATAGTCTTCACCTATTTCTTCCATCACAGGAATCTCTAGTTGTGGTTCTACTGGGTCAATATCTCCACCAGCAAATGCTAAACTCGAAAGCATTGTTAATGTTGCTATTGTACTT
>DQVJ01000266.1 GCA_015661795.1 Sulfurovum sp. | reverse complement strand
GTAATTATAGGTAAGATAAATAAAAGGTAGTTTAGTTTTGTCAGAAGGATAGTTTCGAGCCGAAGCCCGAAATTTTAAAAGGTTTTTAACAAGAGTAAGTGGATATAAACTCGAATGCAGTTGGTCTACCCTCATCAGGTAAAACTTGTCTTTCAAACTGATAATGTTGGTATGTCTCGATAAAGTCTTTTGTCATAACTGGCAATAAGAAATCATGATCAGAAATAAGACCTTCTAGGGCTTCACGGAAAGTATGAGGCATTTGAGGAATATTTTTTTCTCTAATTTCATCAAGTGTGAGTTCAAATAAATCCTCATCCATTGGCCCTACCATATCATATCCGCCATTTTTGATACCATCAAGTCCTGCAAGCATCAAAACTGAGAAACAAAGATAAGGACAAGCAGTTGAGTCTGGGAATCTTGTTTCAATTCTTGTAGCCATTTCACCTGCACCATAAGGGATACGACAAGCAGCTGAACGGTTCTGGCTAGAATAGGTTAAAATTGATGGTGCTTCGTAACCTGGGAGAAGTCTTTTGTAGGAGTTTGTACTAGGGTTTGTAAATGCTGCAACTGCGTCTGAGTGCTTAAAGATACCAGAAAGGTAATCAAGAGCTGTTTTAGAAAGGTTTGCATATTCACCTTCTTTATAAAAAAGGTTTTTACCATCTTTCCAAATAGACTGGTGTACGTGCATACCGTTACCATTGTCACCGTAAAGTGGTTTAGGCATAAAGGTTGCAGTTTTACCATTAAGGTGTGCTACCATTTTGACAACATATTTATATTTTTGTACATTATCTGCTGCTTCTATAAGACCACCAAACTTGATACCAATCTCACCTTGTGCTTGTGCAACTTCGTGGTGACCAAGCATTACAGTCAAACCTACTTCTTCAAGTAGAAGCATCATCTCAGCTCTTAAATCTACCATTGAATCTGTAGGCATTGTTGGGAAATATCCACCTTTAGTACCTGGTCTATGACCCATATTCCCAAATTCGTATTCAGTATCTGAACTCCATCCACCTTCTTCTGATTCTACAGAATATGAAGCTGAGTTTATTTTATCTGAAAACTTCACATCATCAAAGATGAAGAATTCATTTTCAGGACCAAAGTATGCATCATCACCGATACCAACTTCTTCCATATATTGTAATGTCTTTTTAGCAATAGATCTTGGACATTTAGCATATAACTCATTTTCATAGATATCATATACATCACAAATAAGGATAACTGTGCTATCTGCAGTAAACGGATCTAAAAAAGCAGTTTCTACATCTGGCTTAAGTAGCATGTCTGATTTGTCAATAGGTTGCCAAGCATCAATGGATGAACCATCAAATGGGAGTCCGGCATCAATCATGGATACTTCAACTGCACTCAGTCTGTATGATATATGATGCCATGCTCCTTTTATATCCGTAAATCTAAAATCTACAAATTCAACCTCGTTTTCTTCACAATACTTAAAAAACTCATCTGTGTTATTCACAAATTTTCCCATTTTTTGATCTCCTGTATAATTAAATTTTATAAATATATTATAGCGATTAAAAAATTAGTAACATCACTACAGTTGTTTAAAAAGTAATCAATTGTCTGTCTCGCTCTTGAAAAGTAACAGCTTGTGCATATCCTATGTCTTTTGCAAGCGTTGTTGCCAAGTCATAACCAAATCCTATTTGATCAACAGCATGTGCATCAGAAGAAAAAGTAATGGGGATATTTAGTGCATATGCTTCTTCCAAGAGCGCACGTGATGGATATAACTCACCAATGGGTTTACGTAGACCGGCTGTATTGATTTCCAATACCATATTTGCATTTTTTATGGCTAAGAGAGCATTCTTAGCAAGTGTACGCACATCAGTTTTAGGCATAAATTTAAATACTTTGATAAGATCCAAATGTCCTACAATATCGAATTTCCCAGATTTTGCCATGGCTTCGGTGGCCTCAAAATATGCTTGCCATATTTCATCGATATTTTTACTTTTCCATCCACCGATAAATTCCGGATTATCAAAACCCCATTTGTCTATGAAGTGTATGGATCCTATGAGATAGTCAACATTAGCTTTTAAAACTCTATCATCCATATATCCAGGGAGATAATCTACTTCATAACCAAGGAGTATATGGATATCATTTTTATATTTTTTTTTCACTTGAAGTATTTCATGTGAATACGCATCCATATCTACAAATGACAAACGGTATTTTTCATCAAAATTCATAGGTGCATGTTCTGAAAAACCATATATATCAATGCCCACTTCTATAGCACGTTGAATATATTCATCAACACTTCCTTCTGCATGATTGCAACGTGTGGTATGGTTATGTAAATCAATACGCATAGTAAACCTTTTGAATGTTTGTTATTAGTGTAACAAAAAAAGATAATAATTTGACTTTTTTTGACATTTAGAGAGTATAGTTTTGTGTATAAAAAAAGAAAGACTGTAAAAGTGAAAATTAACGTAATCTTAGCAAATAAAATTATTTTTGCTTTTGTCACTATTAAAATGTAAGGGATTTGAGGTGCAGAAAATGCAAACTAGAAACAAAAAAAATTTAAATATTATAAAAATAGACAATAAAAAATCACTTGAAGAAAAATTATATCAATTACGTTATGACAATACTGATGCTTCCATCGAAGAAAAAATGGTAGAGATGTTTGTTGCAGAACTTGTCGCGCATGGAAAAGAATGTACACAATTACATCAAATATCCCAAATGAGTAAGATATTAGCGCAGTCTCTAGGATTAGGTGCAAAATATTCTCATACGCTTGAAAGAGCCGCAAGTATTTATGATATTGGGAATATTGTTATTAGTAGGGAAGTGTATAAAAAAGAAGATAAACTTTCTTTTGAAGAATTTAATATAGTCAAAAGTCATACAACTTTAGGGTATGAAATATTAAAATTTCAAGGTTTTCCTTCGACAGATTTAGGAGCCATTATAGCTTCTGAACATCATGAATGGTGGGATGGGGGAGGGTATCCTCAGCAGAAAAAAGAAGAACAGATAGATATCGCTTCACGCATTGTAGCAGTAGCGGATACTGTAGGAGCATTATTCAGAAAAAGACCTGGTAGAGCAGTATGGCAATACGATAAAATAGTAGAGTATGTAGAAAAGCGAAGTGGAATACAATTTGACCCTAATGTTGTAGATGTTTTTTTAATTAACCAGGAGATTATATATACTCTTTTATGTGAGGATATAGAAGTTAAATCTAGTCAATAGCGTGTATGGCCTTAGTTGAATCGATAGAATGGTTAAACTGTGAAAAATCTACTTTTTACTACTAATTGGATAAGATAAGAGTAATATTTTAATGGTTATCATCAGCTCTTATTTTTGATGAGAGATTCTAAAGCGATGTATGTATATTTTAAAGTGTAAACTACTTTGGCACACATACTTTACTTTGGGATGATGTGTATCATTTTTCAGGAAAAAAATGACAAATGCAAAAGTAGAACTTTTAGCGCCAGCTGGGAATTTAGAAAAAATGAAGATAGCTCTGAACTATGGTGCAGATGCAGTATATGGTGGGACAAGTACCTTCTCTTTACGTATACGTTCAGGTAAAGAATTTGATATGGAAGCGTATGCTGAGGGCATAGCCTATGCACACGAAAGAGGCAAAAGAGTTTACTCTACAGTAAACTCTTTTCCTTTTAACTCACAGCTCAAACTTTATGAAAATCACATTGCGAAGATAGCAGAACTAGGACCTGATGCCCTTATAGTCTCTAGCCCTGGTGTAGTAAAAATAGCACATAAAATAGCACCCAACATTCCTATTCATCTTTCTACACAAGCCAACGTGATGAACGCAATGGATGCAGAAGTCTATTATGACTTAGGAGTCAAGCGTATTATTGTGGCACGTGAGATAAGCCTTAAAGACTGTGAAGCTATAAAAAACCATATACCAGACTTGGAACTTGAAATTTTTGTACATGGTTCTATGTGTTTTGCGTATTCTGGACGTTGCCTCATCTCCTCACTGCAAACAGGACGTGTACCCAATCGTGGTAGCTGTGCAAATGATTGTCGTTTTCCGTATGAAATTTATGCCCATAATCCTGAGTCAGGGACTACCTTTAGACTTGATGAAGAAGAAGGTATAGGAACGTACATCATGAATGCCAAAGATATGAATATGGCATCACATGTAGATGAGATACTTAAATCTGGCGTGATTGATTCGTTGAAAATAGAAGGACGTACAAAGTCTCCTTACTATGCTGGCGTGGTCACTAAAGCCTACCGTCATGCGATAGATGATTATTATATTGGTGATTTTGATGAAGTACGTTACCAAAAGGAACTAGGCACTACGCAAAACCGTGGGTTTACTGATGCATATCTGCTTTCTCGTCCTTTTGATAGAAACAATACTGAGTCAAATGATTTTTCTATACAGTATGGTACGCATCAAGTAGCAGGGTTGGTAAGTGAAGATGGTCTTACATGGAAATGTAAAGATAAAACGTGTATAGGTGACTCTGTTGAGATAGTACTTCCTGTAGGAGCCAAAGTGGAATTGGTAGATAATGATATAGGAAAAATAGAGAAGATATCAGGTCATTACGTGATTACATTTAAAAAAATAACGACTAAAGAGGGTAAAGAACTGGAGTGCGTACATAGTGGTAATGTGAATGATATTTTACTTCCTGTTACATTACCAGGTTATACTATTTTAAGACGTAAAATAGCCGAAGCACTGGAAAAAAAAGGTTTAACTGAGACTTCAACACCGATGAAGTTAGAAGTTGAAAAATCAGAGGAAGAAGTAAAAAAAGGTAAAAGGTAAGAAGATGAAATTTGTATCTATTATTATCGCATCCAAAAGTGACTATGAGATTATGTCTGAGTGTGTAGAGACTTTAAAAAAGTTTGGTGTACCTTATGAACTTATTGTTTCTTCTGCACATAAAAGTCCGCAAAGAACACGCGATTATATTAAAACTGCAGAAGATAAGGGTGCACAGGTTTTCATAGCAGCAGCTGGTATGGCAGCACACTTAGCAGGTAAAGTGGCGGCAAGCACAACCAAACCAGTTCTTGGCGTACCCATGGAGTCAGGCTCACTCAAAGGCGAAGATGCACTTTTGAGTACGGTGATGATGTCTGACGGATTACCTGTTGGTACACTAGCTATAGGGAAAGCAGGGGCTGTAAATGCTGCGTACTTAGCCATACAAATCATGGCGCTTGATGATGATGAACTTAGAGT
>DQVJ01000194.1 GCA_015661795.1 Sulfurovum sp. | reverse complement strand
TATCTAGAACCACATACTCAATGCCATCTATAAGTTCCATCGTTAGGACTAAAGCTTTTGTTTGTTCTAACGCTTTGGCACTTTCTTATTCGGCATTTTCATAATACTCTATGTTAGAAAGTATCTTTCTTTCCATTGCAACAGTAATTTAATCAAAAAAATCAGAGGATATAGGGTTGTACGTAGATTCCTTTCATGAAATAAAAATTAAAATAATAGTATAGCAGCTCTAAGATGCGATAAGCACTAATTAGATAAAATACTGCCTATAAGTTTCAACATCAAAAAGGCTAACACACATGAGCGAATACAAAGATTTTTTACGTACCATCGTTGAAGAGGACTTAAAAGCAGGCAAGTACAAAGAAGTGGTCACTAGGTTTCCTCCTGAGCCAAATGGTTTTCCTCACATTGGTCATGCTAAATCTATCTGCATTAACTTTGGCATCGCAAAAGACTACAAGGGTCACTGTAACCTTCGCATGGACGACACCAACCCTACCACAGAAGACACACGCTATGTAGAAGCCCTTAAAGACGCTGTGCAATGGCTAGGCTTTGAGTGGGACAACTCTGTCCGTTTTACTTCTGACTATTTCTCTCAAATACACGGCTATGCTATAGAGCTCATAAAGATGGGTAAAGCCTATGTGGACAGTGTAGATGAAGAAGAAATGAGAGAGCTTCGTGGTACAGTCACAGAGGCAGGAAAGCGTAGCAAGTATGCAGAACGTTCCGTGGAAGAAAACCTAGACCTTTTTGAATGTATGAAAAACGGCGAGTTTAAAGATGGAGAGCATGTCTTACGAGCGAAGATAGACATGGGTGCTGCCAATATGAAACTACGTGACCCACTGCTTTACCGCATACGTCACGCACACCACTTTAGAGCAGGGGATGCATGGGCTATCTACCCTATGTATGACTTTGCTCATTGTCTCTCTGACTACATCGAAGGTGTTTCGCACTCCATCTGTACACTAGAGTTTGAAAATAATCGTGACATCTATGACTGGGTACTTGATAGCTTACAACTTCAGCCTCCAAGACCCTATCAACATGAGTTTGCAAGACTTAACATAAACTATACGGTCATGAGTAAAAGAAAACTTTTAGAGCTTGTAGAGACAGGTGTAGTAGATGGGTGGGATGACCCACGTTTACCTACCATAGAGGGCTACAAAAGACGAGGCTATACACCAGAATCCATCATAAACTTCTGTGATGGCATAGGCATAGCAAAAGCCAACTCCATGGTAGATGTAGCTCAACTAGAGTTTTGCATACGTGATGACCTAAACACCAAAGTACCCCGCGTTATGGCGGTACTTGACCCACTCAAAGTGACCATAACTAACTATGATGGAGCAGAAGAGATAGAAGCATCTTACTACCCACATGATGTACCAAAAGAGGGTACACGCATCTTGCCTTTCTCTCGTGAGATTTACATCGATAGAGCAGACTTTAGTGAAAGTCCTGAAAAAGGCTACTTTCGTTTAACTCCTACCCAATCTGTCAGACTAAAGTACGCCTACATCATCACCTTTGAAGAAGCCATAAAAGATGCCAAGGGAAACATAGTAGAGATAAAAGTAAGCTACCACCCAGACTCCAAAAGTGGAGAGGATACTTCTGGTATAAAAGTAAAAAGTGCCATCCAATGGGTAGAAACAAACACCGCTAAAAATGTAGAAGTAAGAGTCTACGACAGACTCTTTAAAAACGAAGCTCCTGAAGGACTAGAAGACATAAACCCAGACTCATTAAAGGTCATAAAAACTGCCCTTATAGAACCCTCAGTCATCACAGACAAACCAGATGTGAGGTTTCAGTTTGAACGTGAAGGCTACTTCTATGCTGACCCTGTGGACTACACAGATGAAAAACCTGTCTTTAACAAGATAGTTGCACTCAAAGAGTCTTCGGCCAAAAAGAAAAAAACACCCCAACAAGCCCCTAAAGATGAGCCTAAAAAAGTACAAATAGATGGTGAAGTAGTTCCTATGAGTGAAGAGGAGCAAGCACTGTTTGATAAATATACCAACGAACTTAAACTTAACTCTGAAGTAGCCAACACATTAGCCCGTGATGCAAAGCTTTCTTCTTTTTATGAAGAAGCATTGCAGACACTTGATAGCCCAGTGGCTATAGCTAACATAGTAACCAATGATGTAGCAAGAGAGTTAAAACAAGTAGAGATAAGTGAACTTAAATTTACAGCAAAAGATGTAGCTGAACTAGTCAAAATGGTAAACGAAGAACTCATCTCAAGCAAGATAGCCAAACAAGTATTTGAAGAGATGGTCAAAAGTGGCGAAAACCCAACATCCATCGTCGAAGCAAAAGGACTGGTACAGATAAGCGACCCTGAAATGATAGCCCCTATTATAGAGGAAGTCATAGCCAAAAACCCAGACAATGTCGAGAAGTTTAAAGCAGGCAATACCAAACTGTTAGGCTTCTTTGTAGGGCAAGTACTCAAAGCCACGCAAGGGAAAGCAAATCCTAAAGTAGTGAATGCACTTGTGACACAAGCGTTGAAAGTATGATTTAAGCTAAGTAATAATCTAATGTAAAAGTCATATCTTCATCCAGATCAAGGTTGTTTTTCATCCACTTAATATATCCAGAATCTGCCTTACATATCTCAGCTATCTCTCTGTCTTTATATTTACCAAACTTAAACCTTTTCATTAAAACTGGAGTGTCAGTAAGTTTTACCAGAGTATCCATAGGATTTTTATCTTCAGGAAATTGTTCTTTGGCAAGGACTACAAGTTTTGAGAGTAAAAGTTTCATGACCAATACATCTCCTATCGCATCATGTGCTTTGATAGTTATATTTTGTTTCGCAGCTTCTACACCTTCTTCCATGTAAAGTTTTAAAGCGTAACGTAAATACTGAAGTCTGTGATAAGGACTATCGGGGAGAAGATGTTTTGCACAACGTAATGTGTCTATAAGAGTGCACTGATTTTCAAAGCCCTCTTTTTTTATCATCTCTAAATCAAAATTGATATTGTGTGCTATGAGATAATTTTCTTTGTGATTCAGTTCATTCAATCTCTTCACAAAAATCAATTCCGAATAGGGTGGCTGGTTTTCTATCACATCAGGAGTAATGTTGTGCACTTCCATTGCTTCAAGACTTATGGGTACATCAGTAGAACAAAGTTCATTATACACTTCTATCTCATCTTTACTGTGAACAATCATCGCGCCAATTTGTATAATACGGTCATGTTCTTGGTTGCCTGTGGTTTCTGTATCAAATAGTATATATTTTGCCATTAAAAGTCCTTAAATTAATTAAAAATAATATCGTAATTCTGATATAATACACCCACATATCACTAGGACAATAGCATGAATAAACACTTTACATCAGTCATTTCAAATCAATTTGGTAAATTTGCATCAAAAGAATTTTCACCCAAAATACAAACTTTTATTAACAAAAGTTATGTCAAGTTAATGGGTCTTGATATGTCAGCATTTAAAAATCCCCGTGAATACCCCTCACTTAATAAACTTTTTACACGTGCTTTTGAAACAGTACCTGCATTACCCAAAGATGAAGATGCACTCATCTCAGGTGTGGATGCACTTATCACAGATGCAGGAACAATTACTGATGGTAAAGCCTATCAAATTAAAGGGATGAGCTACAACATAGAAGACCTCTTTGGGAAAAATCATACAAAAGCTGTAGCAAAGGTAGAAGGTGGTGAATATATGAACTTTTACCTTTCTCCAAAAGATTATCATAGATATCATATGCCAATGACACTTAAAATCTTAAGCCTAACGCATATACCTGGAAAACTGTATCCTGTTAATTTTCCTTTATTACGCAATAAGCAAAATTTGTTTATAGAAAATGAAAGAGTGATTATAGAATGTGAAGACCATAAAGGAAGAGCTCAAGTACTTGTACTCGTAGGTGCACTCAATGTGGGGAAAATGCTAGTGACGTTTGAAAAAGAAATACAGACAAATTCCGATATAAGAGAGCCTAAACATTATAAATATAACAACCTTACGCTTAAACGAGGTGAACTTTTTGGCTGGTTTGAGATGGGTTCAACTATCTTGACATTCTCCCAAAAAGGCAGTATATTTCCTGATGTAGCAGTCAATCAAAAGGTAAATTTTACTGATATATTAGGTAAAATACTATAAATTAAGGAGAAAGTATGCAAATAAAAGAAATAAAAGAATATGCAGAGATACGTGCAAAAGCCAGAGCATATTTATGTTATATCATCGGGCGCAATATCTCTGACACCATACAGAATGGTGATATACACACTGTACTTTCTAAGCTTGAAGGACTCAATGACAGTATCCCAAAGGCTGAAGCAATTTATGCACTAGATGGGCATGGTACACAAATCATTCCAAATATCTCTAAAATTAAAAAATTAAATGGCATAGGTAAAGGAAGTAGCAGGTCTGATAGAGCCTATTTTTATAGGACGATTAAAGAACATAGATGTGTACTTACTGAACCGTATCCTTCTCATATCAGTAACACGATGGTAGTCACAGCATCTTTTCCTATTTATGATGAAAGTGATAATCTTCTTTGTATTATCTGTGTAGATATTTCTCTATCCAATATTTTACGTATGGTTTATCCAAGTTCCGCAGATTCGATTTTTGGAAAAGTAACAAAAGTTGGATACACAGCTTTTTCCCTTGCTTTGGCATTGGTCTCTTTACTGTTGTTTGTAAAAGGAGCAACTGCTTTTTTACACTTTGGCACAGACTTGATGGCCATAGATATCAATGAAATGTTTAAAGCAACAATTCTTCTTACACTTTCTTTAGCTATTTTTGATTTAGTTAAAGCTATCTTTGAAGAAGAGGTATTAGGTAAAGAGAAAAAAGAAGGTGCAGGAGATGGACATCAGACTATGATTCGTTTTTTGGGTTCTATCATTATCGCTCTTTCTATTGAGGCCTTAATGCTGGTCTTTAAATTTGCACTGACAGATCCAGCCAAACTATTGTATGCTGTATATTTGATAGGTGGGGTATCCTTATTATTGGTAAGTTTATCTGTATATATTAAATTTAATTTACCTTATGTCAAAACAACAAAAAAGACTAAATAGTGAAAGAAAAACTCATTATATTTGATATGGATGGTACGCTGGTAAACAGCTCCATTACCATAGCAAACGCCATTAACTATGTACGACAAAACTTAAACTTGGCATCGATGGAACAAGAGCAAATTTTACGACTAGTAAATGATCACACCGTAAATCCTGCAGAAGTTTTTTATGAAAGAGAAATATTTGAACCCATACATGAAAAATGGTTTACGGAATACTACACGAACAACCATGCAAATGAACTGGTTCTTTATGATGGTATCAAAGAACTTTTAGAAGAACTAAAAAACAAAGATCATATCATAGGTTTAGCTACCAATGCTTACCGCGGATCTACCTTAGAATCCCTCACACACTTAGATGTACATGACTACTTTGATGGTATTGCCTGTTATGATGATGTGGAAAATGGTAAACCACATCCAGATATGTTATATAAGCTACTTGATGAACTAAACTATAGCAATGAACAAACACTTTTTATAGGTGACGGTCCAAGAGACGAAGTAGCTAGCCAAAGAGCAGAGATACCATATATTATGGTTGATTGGGGCTTTACCGAGCATACAAATGCGGTCCAGTCTGTGAAGGAACTTAGGGAGATTTTGTTTCATGTCTAAATCATTCATAACAGATTCTATTTCTGTTTTATTCATTGGATTATCATTTCTTGTATCAGATATGTATCAACAGATACTTTTGTTTACTGGACTCTTTGCTCTGTCTGGCGCCATTACTAATCAACTTGCCATTCATATGCTTTTTGAACGTGTACCTTTACTTTATGGTTCTGGTGTCATAGAAAAAAACTTTGAGACATTTAAATCCTCTATACATCAAATGATTATGAAACAGTTTTTTTCCAAAGAGCAACTCTCTGACTTTTTTAGAAAAGAAGAACAGAAGATAGACTTAAAACCTTTGGTTGAAGAAGCAGATTTTTCTCTTGCATTTGATGCTCTTTCTAAAACAGTGATGGAGTCTAAGTTTGGAAGTGCTATACAAATGTTTGGTGGAGAAGAGGCACTAGAGGGATTACGTGAACCATTTTCGTATAAACTAAAAACTGCAGTTTCATCTATAGTCGCTTCAGATGCTTTTAAAACACAACTAGACCATCATATACAAAACTCAGCACTCTCAGATGATATGTTAGACTCGGTAGATACACTTATCACTCAACGTCTTGATGAACTAACACCCAAAATGGTTAAAGAATTGGTACAAGAACTTATCAAAGAACATTTGGGATGGTTAGTAGTGTGGGGTGGAGTCTTTGGTGGACTTATAGGGTTAATATCCTCATTTTTTATTATATAGTTAAATAATTTATGACATTTATATTTTATAATTATTTTAATAATTTTATATTTTCAGTTTTTTTTAAGTGACCTTTAATAACTACTTAAATTTAAAACTGTAGAATATTACCATTCATAAAATATTTGGAGACTATCTTAATGAAAATACTATTAACTATACTTATGTTTATTTCTTTATCATATGCTAAACATACATTTACAACTTATGATGATATGTGTGAAAAGACTGATACACAAGAGTGTCTAAATGATACAACACAGATAAAAAACTTACAACTGGCACTCAAAAAAAGTTTAAAAATCAACTTAGCAACCGATGGTAAATGGGGAAAAGATACCAAAAATGCTGTTTTGGCATTTCAAAAAAAATATAAAGTATCTCCTATTGCTGGATATGTTGGTTCTAAAACCAAAAAGAAGTTAGATAAGGTATCTAAAAATGTAACATTTACTACAGTAAAAATAGCAAAAAAATCTTCTACTTCAAAGGCAAGTTGTTACGCAGAATTTAAAAGAAAAACAAATCTAAAGAAAAGCTTTAAAGTCTTTCAAGACAAAAAATTATTGGCAAAAGCCAATGGAAGAAATACACATATTAAAGTAGATATTTCAGAACAAAGACTCAGCCTTTTGGTTAATGGTAAAGTAGCACTTTCTGCCCCATGTACTACAGGAGCAAAAAGAAAACTTGAGCCAAACACAAGAGTGATTAGAGATAAAAGGACACCCAAAGGTATTTTTAAAATTACAGAAAAAATTTCAGATAAACGTTCAACTATTTTTGGCAAGTATTATCGTAATGGAAAGATGGTATATAAAGGTGATCGAAGAAAGTATAGAGGTCCTAAAGCGAAATATGTAGGTGCATCACTGAAAAATTGGATGAGATTAACAAGTTCAGGTATAGGTCTTCATGCAAGTAAATATGTCAAAAGACATCCAGGTACAAATGGATGTATTCGACTTCCATTTAAAGTAGCAAAAACAGTTTTTGCCAAAGTAAAAACAGGTACAAAAGTAAGTATCGTTAACTGATATTACTTTGGGCTTAAGATATAAGCCCAATTTATCTATCCTTTCACTTTTTTTTCGCTACCATAGATATTTTCATAACTTTTGCGCCAGTATGGTCAGTACCCCACCATTCTTCAATATATATAAGTTCACATTTAAGATCAAAAAAATATTCCAATTCTCCTTTATTAAGTAAGAAAGCAGGATTTGAAGGTTCTCTTTCATTTTCTTCATCATGTAAAAAAGTTTCTAATAAGATAATTCCACCCGCTTTAAGTGCATCAATCATTTGAGGAAATAGTGCACGGTTTAAAAAATAGGTACAGACTATAAGTTCATATCTGTTTACAGGCAAGGTAAATGTATCAAAATCAACTTCTTTAGCATGAATACCAGGAATATTTTTTAGTTCGTTTATTGCGACGGAGGAGATATCCAATGCATCAACCTCAAACCCTAATCGCTGTAAATATTTACTATGTCGTCCCATGCCACTGGCTATATCTAGTGCATTCTTTCCTTTTGCAAGACTTGCATACTCTTTAACAATCTTGATAGGTTTTGTCGGTCCATCTTTATTTTGGTATTTCTTATCCCAACGTTCCTTATCTTCTATTGCCATAATTTAGCCTTATTGGTTTATTTTTTGCTATTATTGCATAAAACTATTAAGGCTATATCATGGCAAAACGTACTTTTATTTCATGGAATGTAAACGGCATACGTGCCGTAGACAAAAAAGGTGCACTGGGGTGGATAGATGAAGAAGAGGTAGACTTTTTGGGACTTCAAGAGATAAAAGCCGAGGCTGACCAAATACCTGATGGTATCTTTGAACGTAACTATAAGTTTCAAAGTATTAACTCCTCTAGCAACAAGGGGCAGTCAGGTGTAGCACTTTACACAGACATCAAAGGGGAAGCAAGCTGTTGTGATCATGTAGACATTTTAGATGAAGGACGCATCAACGAGTACCACTTTGACAACATTGCATACTTCAATATTTATTTTCCAAATGGTCAAAGAAGTGAAGAACGTTTAACGTATAAATTGGCATTTTATGAACGTTTTTTAGCGTACATCTTGGAGCTTCGTAAAGAGGGCAAGTCCATTGTAGTCTGTGGTGATGTTAACACAGCCCACCACCCCATAGACCTAGCACGCCCCAAAGCAAATGAAAAAACTTCAGGGTTTTTGCCCATAGAACGAGCATGGCAAGACAAACTGTTAGCCTCAGGCTTCATAGATACTTTCAGACACGTACATGGTGATGTAGAAGATAGATATTCTTGGTGGAGTTACAGAGCAGCGGCACGTAAAAACAATGTAGGATGGAGGATAGATTATTTCTATGTTTCAGATGATTTAAAAGATAAGATAGTCGATGCAGACATCCTAGACCAAGTCATGGGCAGTGACCACTGCCCAGTGAAGTTGGTGTTGGATATTTAAGAGAGTTTAAATACCAATTTTTTTATAAATGACTTTTCCTTCTTTAATACTACCTTTTCTATTTTCTTTCAAAGACTTGCCATACAGGTCCTGTTGTAAGTCCTTGAAATGCCGTTGTACGCATCTACTCTGTCTTGACCGATGATGACACCTTCACGTAATGTGTCAACACTATAGCATACTAATCAATCAAATCTCTAAGCAGCTATTTCATTTTTAAATTTAATATACTTTCTATTGTATTACAACTCACCAAATGGATTTTTGATGATAAAGTTTGCTTGAAACATGATAGTCGTATCACTACCGATATTGTCTGGGGCTATGAGTGTTTTTTGAAACTCTGCCATGAGCATTACGGGCATAGGTCCTATTTTTAGCATCTTACCTATACCTAAGGCAACTGGAAGCGTCAGTTTGTTATCTTTTGTCGCTGACCAATCATACTTTATATGTGGTGATGCACGTAGTTGCCATGCATTTGGAAGGTTACGTACAATGAAGTACTGCATATCTGTATGATTCAGGTTTCTCTCATGAGCTGCCTTTATGATAGGGTTACTATCATCTTTCCCATCATTAGCAAAACCCCACCAGTGTTGTATATGTGTACCGAGAGTCCAGTCTTTATTTGCCCAGAGTAAAAGAGCTGTTGGTCCTGCTTGGTATTGGTGTGAGCCAAGTAAATCATTGTTGGATGTGGGGAAAATAAACGTAAGCCCAGCTCCCCATGACCAACCAACTTTATTTACCTTACCAACACCTATAGGTAAAATAAGGTCACCAAATTGAGAAGTTTCATTTGCACCGATAAATCCAGGGTTTGCATACTCAATACTTGTTGGACCTTTGATGTAAGTTACCACAGGTCTTGCAAAGGCAGTATAACCACCTTCTAATGGCACGGGCAATACAGGTTGAAACAGTGCAGTATCAACAGACTGAGTACCGTTTACAGCGTCACCTTTGAGTGTCGTACGATTATACTGAAACGAAAGGTTCCATATTTGTGCCAATGGATTTGCCAATTCTTGACTGAGCTCCTCCATACTTTTTTCTCCCGCTTGTACTTGTGTTGTGCAGAGACAGAGTGAAAGTAGGGTGATTGTTTTTTTCCATGTTCGCATATTACTCCTTGGTAAATACATAATGCTGTATGATGTTAGATGAAGTACTTCATCATCAAAACACTCTGTTTTAAGAGTGTTTCAAAAATAAAATAGATTTTACTTTTTAAAAGTTTGTAGAGATGTCATCTATCTTTTGGTCTGACTTTAGCTTGATGACTTTTACCTCACCTTTTGCAGCTTCTAACGCTTTTTTAACATCTATACTTCTGATAGATTGATCTTGATAGGTTTTTACAGAATAAGTCAAGTTTTTCAAGTCTGCAACTGAAGTCCATTGTGTATAGTCATAATGTATTTTATCCCCAGCTTTTTCTTGGATAGAACCAAGAGGAATGTCAAAAGCATTCATAATATGAAATACTTGTGTCATAGTCTCTTTAGCTGTTGGCAGAGTAATGGCTGACTGAGAAAAAGCAACAGCACGTACAAAACGAGATGGTGGTGTGTAGTCTCCAGGGATACCCACAAGACCAGAGCCTTGCCCAAAACTGTTTATTTTTTTACCTGTTAGGTCAATTTTGGGTACGTTGGTTGCAGAAAGATTGACATAGTTACTAAGGTTTATCATATGCCAGTCAAAAGTGGGTGAGTTGGTAAGTACTCCTAGAGGATTGTCATAGATTTTTAAACCATCTTTTAACGGTTCGACCACCACAGATGCACCAGTACTGTCTGTAATCAAAAAATGCCCAGGAAAACTCTCTCCTCCTATCTCTTTTTGTGGGTTTTGCACCAGTATCACTTTGTTATA